>NZ_RCVZ01000006.1 GCF_003668575.1 Falsibacillus albus
TACGAGAACCGTATGTACGGTGGTGTGAGAGGTCGGGAGTTAATCACTCCCTCCTACTCAATTTTAAGGAACGAAAGCAAGCATTCCGAAGCAGGGAATCTTTCGGTTATAGCGAATGAAATAATAAGACTTTTTCATAAAATGAGGTGTGAGTTGTGAAAGAATTTCATTCATTTGCAGAATTTTGGCCATTTTATCTCTCTCAGCATAGCAAGAAAAGTACGAGGGCATGGCATTTTGTAGGAACATCATTTGTTTTTGTCTGTTTGATTTTGGCAGCGGTTTTGAAAAACCCATGGATTATATTGCTCGCTCCAGTCATAGCATATGGTTTTGCATGGTTTTCCCATTTCTTTATAGAAGGAAATAAACCTGCAACATTTGGTCATCCATTTTGGTCACTGAGAGCGGATTTCCAAATGTATTTTTTGATTTTGTTGGGCAAGATGCCAAAAGAATCGGAGCAAGCTTCAAAAAAGATACCATTATAATTCAGGCATTACGCATTCCGACTGGTAAAAAGTTCTCATTTTTTCTTTATGATTTTTTGTTTTTATCTTATTGCTAGGGGTAAAGAATAAATATATTGAAAAAATAAGAAGTTTCCGTAAAAACTTTATGGAGGAATGCTGACATGCTGCAGACGGTTTTTAATTTCCTTGTCCACCTAGGCTGGATAGGATTGCTTCTAGGGGTATCCATTGAAGCTTTATCAATTCCTTTTCCAGCTTCATTCATCATATTATTGTATGGCTATCTGCTTAAGCCAAGCTTCCTGGAAATGCTGCTTATTGCATTGGCAATCAGCATTATCTATGTCCTTTGCAGCTTTTTCCCGTATTGGTTGAGCATAAAGTTCGAAGACAAAATGACGAAGAAAATCTCCAAAAAGAAAATGAAAAAAGTAATGAAATGGATTGATAAATATGGAGATTGGACCATTACCCTAGGCAGGATATTCGGGATGGGCTACATTGCGTTTATCGGTGGTTTCTGCAAAATCAAACCATTAAAATATGCCCTTCTAACGTTTATCGGTGTATTCCCGCTTTCATTTCTATTTGTTTACTTAGGGACCCTTGGAGATGTAAAAGTCATCAACAAGATGATCCAAAATGTTTCCTGGTGGCTCCTAGGTGCAGCTGCAGCAATTGTTTTGATATATTGGTCTGTAAAATATATCCGCAAAAAATATTATGTTGAGCCTGATCAGCAGGAAGGGTAGTTTTACGTTGATAGCACTAGTAGTTCAAACTCTGCAAATTATGTTGAATTTGTTTGTTAACCATGTTATAGTAATCAAGCGATGAGCTATTTGTGTAAGTCGATAGACTAAGCTTTCGAAGCTGACGCGGGATGTGGCCTGCGGAAAACCTATCGCCTCAAAATTTTGCAATGAAGGCGTCTGTCGGATTACAGGCGTCTTTTTTATTGTCTTTAAAAGGCTGGGACAAAAGTATTTTAGTCGAATAAAAATCCGAACTGCTTCGAATCTTCATTAGATTCGAAGCAGTTCGGATTTTTTTAGTGATCATTGAATCTGGTTGTTGTTTAAGCTTGTGCTAGGTGTTGTTTGTCTTTATAGAGGAGTGACTTAGTTATTTCATAACGTCTTTTGCTGATTACACCATGATTTTACAAATGTCATTCGTAAATTCGACCGGATCTTTAATCGTCAATCCTTCGATTAAAAGGGCCTGATTATATAACAGATTCGTGTATAGGTCGAATTTGGCTTTATCTTTCTCGAATGCATCTTTCAACGATTGAAACACCTCATGGCTGCTGTTCACCTCGAGAATCTTGTCTGCCTTGACATTTTGATTATCCGGCATTGCTTTGAGGATTTTCTCCATTTCGATTGAAACTTCGCCGTCAGCAGTCAAGCAAACAGGATGAGATTTTAGGCGTTTTGAAATTCGTACATCCTTCACTTTTCCAGATAATATATCTTTCATGCTTTCAAAAAGCTCTTTGTTTTCTTTTTCTTCCATTTCCTTATCATTGTTTTCTTCTGAATCTTCAAGACCAAGGTCGCCGCTGGAAACAGACTTGAATTCTTTTTCTTTGTAGTTCATCAGCATCCGGATGGCGAATTCATCGACTTCATCTGTGAAATATAAGATTTCATAGCCTTTATCTGCAATCATTTCGGTCTGCGGCAGCTTCTCGATACGAGCATTGCTCTCACCAGCAGCATAATAGATGAATTTTTGATCTTCCGGCATCCTTGAAACATATTCATCCAAGGTGACAAGTTTTTTCTCTGAAGAAGAGTAGAACATTAATAAATCCTGCAAATCCTCTTTATGGCTCCCAAAGTCGCTGTATACGCCATATTTTAATTGTCTGCCGAAAGACTGATAGAATTTTTCGTACTTTTCACGATCCGATTTTAAAAGGGACAGCAATTCTTTTTTGATTTTATTCTTGATATTTTTTGCAATCAGCTTCAATTGCTTATCCTGCTGCAGGATTTCTCTTGAAATGTTTAGTGATAAGTCCTCTGAATCTACCATTCCCTTTACGAAGCTGAAGTAGTCTGGAAGGAGGTCTGCACATTTCTCCATGATCAATACACCATTTGAATAAAGCTCCAAACCTTTTGAAAATTCTTTTGAATAGAAATCATATGGCGTCTGCTCAGGAATGAATAATATTGAATTGTAGCGGACAGCACCATCCACACTAATATGGATATGCTTCAAGGGTTTATCAAATCCATAATGCTTTTCGGAATAGAACTTTTCGTAATCTTCTGCTGTAAGCTCGTTTTTGTTTTTCCTCCAGATTGGAACCATGCTATTGATGATTTGTTCCTTTTGAACATCCTCATACTCATCCTCACTGTCATCTTTCAGCTTTTTCTCGGTGATATCCATTTTAATCGGATAGCGGATGAAATCAGAATACTTCTTGATGATCGCTTTCAGGCGGTATTGATCCAAATACTCATCAAAGCTGTCATCCTCGGTATTATCTTTGAGTTTCAGTGTTATTTTCGTCCCGATTTCATCTTTTTCACATGCTTCGATTGTATATCCGTCGGCGCCTTTTGACTGCCATTTGTATGCTGAATCGCTGCCAAGAGACTTTGTGATGACAGTCACCTCATCAGCGACCATAAAGGACGAATAAAAGCCAACTCCGAACTGGCCGATGATGTCTTGGCCATCCTTCATTTCATTTTCTTTTTTGAATGAAAGTGAACCACTTTGAGCAATCGTGCCCAGGTTTGTCTCGAGCTCTTCCATTGTCATCCCGATTCCAGTATCTTCAATCGTCAAGGTTCTGTTATCCTTGTTCGGGATGATTTTTATGTAGTAATCATCTTTATTGAAGGAAAGTGATTCATCTGTCAAAGCTTTGTAGTAAATCTTATCGATGGCATCACTTGCATTGGATATAAGCTCCCGCAAGAAAATTTCTTTTTGAGAATAGATGGAATTAATCATCATTTCCAGCAATCTCTTTGATTCAGCTCTAAATTGCTTCTTTGTCATACAAATTCCCCTTTCGATGGTCCCTTTATTTGCAGTGGTTAGCACTCTTTCTCAAAGAGTGCTAACTACTAAATAATTATCATAATCGGGAAAATGTGTCAATATTTCAGCAGTACTCAATAAATGAAAATAGGGATGCATCACGGTACACCCCTAAAAAATGATTTTATTCTTCTTTCAAGCTATCGATGGAAACACTTTGTTTACTATTGGCATCATTCAGGGGGTGGATGGTAGCCATCCCATTATCCTGATCGACGTGTTCAATATATACTTGATTTCCATTACATATTACATTCGCAATCGTTCTGGAAGTCGATATTTCTTGTGCTCTTTTAGCGTCCAAATCAAAAACCTCCTTTTCATTGGGATATGTAAAGTATTTGCTTGAAAAAGGAGGCATATTCGATGTGAATGAAATTGATGGGGATAGAAGGGAGCGTACATTAAAAATTACCTGGACATTTTATACGTCAGCAGTTCAGTTTTTTAATGCGGTCAATGTATAAAGACAGGGCACTTTGTTTTCAATACCATCCGGAGCTCCTTCTGGCAGCGGCCAACGTATTCCTTTTTCTTCTTCCAATGTTCGGATGCTTAAGCCAACCGGAGACAAAGACGAGATGATTTCAGCCAAAGTCCATCGTCTAATCACGGTTTTAGGGATAGTTTCTCGTTGTTCTTCACGAAGCAGGATGCTATAGGCTACATCATTCTCGATAATGTTGTCATTAAAGTAATCTCCGCCTGCTACCATTTTGTCGTCTTTCAATTCTAATACTTTCGAAACGAAAGGGTGGTAATCTCTTAATATGAATTTCCCGCCTTTTTGTAGTGAATGAGAGACAAGCTCGAATACTGGGTGAAGGTCAACGAAATAATGGAGAACACCAAGCTCAAGCAGGACATAATCAAAGTTGGTCGGTGCGCCTGAGAGGGATAGCACATCGGATGCGATATAATCTATGTTAACTCCAGCAGATGCCGCAAGTTCCAAAGCATATTTTTGATTGCTTTCCGAAATATCCACCACCGTTACATCAGCTCCAAGCAATGCAAATGCCACTGCCTTGGATCCTTTGGAACCTAATAAGTTCAAAATTTTTTTCCTTTAATATCGGTCATGTATCCCAAATAATGATCTACTTGTAGTGTGGGATCATCTTTGATTTTTGAGAAAACTCAGTTGGTGATCCGTGCCGTGAGCACCAGGCTTGATATGCAGAATGATTCCATCCTCTTTTATTGAGATCGCTCATTTCTTCTTGCCTCATTTCTTCTCCTCCTTAACGTGAATATTACTTTTTCTATATAGTAGGAATAAATCCTTCTTTATGGCAATGTTTTCTTCGGGTTATTCAAAAACCATAATAAAAAAACCACCCAAATGAATGAGTGGTCAAAAGAGGAAACCTATAGTGATGGATGGACTATATGTAGATGAGATTTTCGTAATCATCACTATATGTTGTGTTGGGACCATCATAACATAAAAAAACCAATTTGGAAATATTTTTTTAGATTATCGGTTTGACGAGAAGGTTAGCCATATACTATAATGAAATTGAAAATCATTCTCACTATTATTCAATATTAATAGCTTAATCTTTACCCCTCTTATAAAGATGAGAATGATTCATCCCTTTTGTCCATCTAATAAAGGAAGTTCCTGAATGGAACTTCCTTTATTTTTTTGCTGTGTTAAACACTGATGTTGATTTTCCGTGCAAGTCTTCCAGCTTCTTATAAAGGAATCGTGAAGCTTACAGTAGTTCCTTTTTCTTTTTTACTTTTGAATTCCAGATTTCCTTGATGGTGTTCAATGATATATTGGCAAATGGAAAGCCCGAGTCCTGCCCCTGATGAACTCTCGTTGATTTTATAGAACATTTTTTTTAAATTTGGAAGTTCATTTTGGTCAATTCCAATTCCTTCATCTTCGATTTCACAGTGAAATGTATGCGCTGATTTCTTGAAGCGGATATTGATTGTACCAGGTTCATTGCTGTATTTGATGGCATTGTCCAATAAATTGATGCATACCTGCCTGATTCTATTCGGATCGGCCTTAATTTCACAGTCCTCAGAGGATTCTATTTGAATGTGAAGCTTTTTCCTCGAAGCCTGCTTTTCCAGCTGTAACACGATATTTTGAATTAGTGTACAGAAATTGAAATGCTGCTTTTGAATCTTCATCGTGTCATTCGTGAAACGTGAAAAATCGAGAAGCTCTTCAACAAGACCAATCAGTCTTTCGGCTTCACTGGAAACGATTTTGATCCCGGTCCTCGTTTCTTCTGTATCCTCTAGATTCCCGGTCAACAATGTTTCGCTCCATCCCTTTATGCTGGTGAGGGGAGTCCTCAGCTCGTGGGATACAGAGGAGATGAATTGGTTTTTCATCTTTTCATGGTTTAGAAGCTCCTGCCCCATATTGTTAAATGATTTTGCTAGTACGCCGAATTCACCAACATATTGTTCATTGATCTTTGTCTGAAAATCACCTTTGGCCATTTTTTTAGAAGCAGAAGTCAATTGCTTAAGCGGCTTAGTGATGGTGGAGGCGAGGCCGATGCTGAATAACATGACAAGCAAGATCACGCCTGCTCCTATCGAAATCGCAATCAATGTTAATTTTCTGACCTCAACGTCTATCTGATTTAATGAAGAAACAAATCTTAACACACCGAGAACACGGTTATTATCCTTTATTGGTACCGATACTGCCACAATTCTTTCATTCGTTTTGACGTTATGCCCCTTCCAGTCTCCATTTTGATCATTGATTGCTTTTTTTACATCCGGGGTCAAGATCTTTTCGTTTGTCGAAAATCCGGTAGAAGATATCAGGACATTTCCATTGGTTGAAAGCACCTGCATTTCCGCTTGCGGGATTTCAAAGTTATTCCTCATTTTTGGAATCGTCTGCCTTAGATTATAGGGGGAGATATCCATATAGCGATTGGCAAACTGGGCCGAATTTGCGGCATGATTTTTCAGCATTTCTGTCGTTCCATCATAGTAATAGCTATAGAGTCCATAGAAGAAAATACCTTCGAATAAACATACTGTCATCGAAATGATGAATAAATGCTGTAAAAACAACCTTTTTCTAATTCCCATTTGTGTCCAGTCCTTTATCGTTCCACCGATAGCCGAAGCCCCACACTGTTTCAATCATTTTCGGATTTGATGGATCGTATTCAATCTTTTGCCGGATGCGGCGAATGTTAACATCTACGACTTTTGGGTCGCCTGCAAAATTCAGCCCCCACACTTCATCCAGTAGATCATTGCGGCTGATGGCAGAACCTTGGGCAGTCACTAATAATTCCAACACGGAAAACTCAATGGGGGATAAGTCGATATGCACCCCATCCTTTTTCACGATCCGCTTTTGTAAATCAACCTTCACTCCGTGTGTCTCATTTTTTAAGGAAGAATTTGTTGCCGATCGCATCCTGCGCATCAAAGACTGTACTCGCGCAACAAGTTCATTAGGACTGAAAGGTTTAATGACATAATCGTCTGCACCATTCATCAGTCCATGAACCTTGTCCATTTCCTGGGTTTTTGCTGTCAGCATGATGATGCCGACACTTTGATCCTTCTCCCTGATCTGCTGGCATGCCTGAAATCCATCCATACCGGGAAGCATGACGTCAAGCAGGATGACGGAAATGTCCTCGTTCTGTTCATAAATTTTCAATCCATCTTCGGCAGATTCTGCTTCGAAGACTTGATAGCCAAACCTCTTTAAGTTTACTAATATAAAACCTCGGATATTTTCTTCATCTTCAATCACCAATATTTTATTCATGTTGTATCACCTCATTTCATTGATTCTTAACGAACATGGAACTGTTGAATCGTCGTTTTATTTGCTGTTTTTGAAAGATAGATATAGGGAGGCTGTTTCGCGAGAACCTTCCATTTACTTAATTGCTCCTTCCCTGATTTCGTCACATATACATCGAATAAGATTTTTCCTGTTTGAGGCTGAATGAACTTTGTATATTTCTTATCTTTTGATTGTTCGATTTTTATCTCCGGCCACTCATCAGGTAATCGAAAGTCATATAAAAAATCATTATTGATGAACCATTTGCTTTTCGTCACTAAATTATTCGTTTCATCCAGCTGAACATATTCAGTTATATAAGGAAGTTCTGAAAGACTCTTGCTTGAATCAAGGATAGGTTCCTTTAATAAGCCGATTTCAAGGATGCCATCCTTGTTTTTATCTTGGCTGTAAACAGAGAACGGTTTAAATGTTGGATTACTCGAAGTTGGAAACACATTGATCAGATGGTTTTTCTCCATGGCCACGACAAAAGTGACTGCTGAGTGAGCACCTATCGAAGCATCCAGCAAGATCCCTTTCCTATTGTCGGAAATCCGCCCGGCAACTGCATTTTCGTACCCATTTATGAATGGATCCAACGAAAGCTCATCTATTTTGACAAGTTTTCCGTTCTTATTTTCATAGAGCTGAACTTTATTCAATTCGTTCCGTCTCAGCTGGACAATCGCCAAATCCATCTGGCCATCTTCATTAAGGTCATTGACGACGAACTTATTATAGGCGCTTTCGAGCAGCTTGGCCGGTTTTGGTCCATTGAACAATTCATATACATTTAAACCGCGGTCATCGCTTTGTTCATTGTATCCGTAGCCTATAATAACTTCCTTTTTCCCGTCTCCGGTTAAATCGGCAAATTCGACTTTTCCAAGGGTAGAACCGCTGCCCACGATTTCTCCAATCTTGTTCCAGCCGTTCTGTTTTTTTAAAATCACTCCGTGTACTGGAGAATAATTGTCAATCACTTTATAAAATATGACTGCTTCATTAGTCCCATCGTTATCCAGGTCGCTTAAGAAAATATTATTTGTTTTCTTGCTGTCCACCGGGGTCAGCTGAACGGCATCACTTGGAATGAATTTAGTCAGTGATTCCTTTAATTCAGCCTTTTGAACAGGGAGAGATGGGGGAGAAAGCAGTGCAGTATTGGTTTCAAATATGCTGCAGCCGCTCAATAGGAAAGCGGTGAGGGAAATGACCCCTGCAATTATGTATTTCATCCGTAATACTCCCTTCATGAATAAACATCCTTCATTATACTACTTTTGGCCATTATGCAAGTAACAATCCGGTAACAAGAAGATTGTAACTTTCATGTAACCCTTTTCCACTCCCTTCACGATATCATTAATTTCGACAACAGAAAACGACAAAAACACATTGAGTTTACAAACGAGTTGAAAGGATTGAAAAAGGGTGAGTAAAAGAAGAAAACAGAGAAAAATGAAGAGGTTTGAAAAATTTATGATCATGGTTCCTGCGGCGTTATTGACCATCACCTGCGGATATCAAATTTTACATACAAATGAAGGAAAAGCTGACGCCATGTCAGCAAGAAATTATTATTCTCCATTAATTTTGGAAGATTGGAAGTTTGATAAAACGATAGAAATGAAACTCCCTAGTTGGTCTTACCAATATGATATTGTCCTCACCCCAGAGTTGAAAGAGTCGATGGAATTTAAAAAGAAAAAAAGTGAATCTAATAAAGGTGATAAACAGGAAACAACACAAACCAATTCCTCAAACCATACCGAAAAGGATGAGACAAATACTAATCTTCCTGAAAGCAATCCTTCATCAAGTAAAAAACAACTCGAGTCATCAGACAAAAAAGATGATTCCAATGTGGTGAATAAGCCTGTCGGTGATAAAAAAGAAAAAGATCAATCAGAAAATACTGATCGTCAGGATAATGGATCGGGGAATAAGACTGAAAATCAGGACGATCAAAAAGCGAATCATGAAAAAGTCGTTTATTTAACCTTTGATGATGGTCCAAGTGCTGAATCTGAACAGTTTATTTCTTTATTGAATAAATACCATGCAAAAGCAACATTTTTTATGCTTGAGCCAAATATGAAAAAGCATCCTGAAGCATTGCAGGATATGAAGAAGAATGGGGAAGGGATGGGGCTGCATGGTGTGACCCATCAAGCCAGTCTTATTTATCGATCACCCCAAACCGTCGTAGACGAGATGAAAGAAGATGAAAAAGCCTTGATCAACCTGACAGGCGTAGATACTCATCTTATTAGAACCCCTTATGGATCCGCGCCGTATATGAAGCCAAATTATATGAAGGCTGTAGATGAAGCCGGTTTTGTCCTCTGGGATTGGAATATTGACAGTGAAGACTGGAAATATCCAAATGGGGAATTCGTCCAAAATACTATTCATCAAGTCGAAAACTTCCCATATCATCAGCCTAAAGTTGTTCTGATGCACGAAAAGTCAACGACACTTGCCCATTTGGAATCAATCTTGAAGTATTTCCAGAAAGAGGGCTATACAATGCTGCCCTTAAATGAAGAAATTAAACCAGTACAATTTGAATCTTATTGATGCAGGAGGTAAAAGAATGAAGAAGGGATTAAAAATCGCCATTGCCATATTCACAGTTTTATCAGCAGCGGCCTGTGTGTTTTTCTATCAGGTAGTCCACCAAGTAGACGCATTCTTTGAAAACACATATAAACCATTGCCGACGGAAGTGAAGAGTGAAACTGAAGTGAAAAAGGAAATCGACCAGAATGAAAAACAACCCGGTGATCAAGAGCGGAAAATCTTGAATATCCTTTTGATGGGCGTGGATGAGCGGCCTGGTGACAAAGGAAGACCGGATGTCATGGTACTTGCCCAAATTGATCCAAAGGAGAAAAAGACCACGTTGATATCCATTCCAAGGGATACGAAAGTTCATATACCCGGCAGGGAGGGATTCACGAAATTGAATCATTCTTATACATATGGGGATGTCCCATTGACTGTTCAAACAATCCAAAATCTGTTTGGGATTACGATTGATTATTATGGGAAGGTAAATATGAACGGTTTTGAGCAAATCTTGAATGATATTGGAGAAATAGATGTGAAAAGCGATATCGATTTCACATTCAACGGCCATCATTTTGTTAAAGGGATGCAGACGTTGGAGCCAAATGAAGCGCTCGATTTTGTCAGGATGCGGAAACAAGATCCGAAAGGAGATGCAGGCAGGAATGAGCGACAAAGGGCGGTGATGGAAGGCATTGCCAAGAAAATGTTGAATCACCCGGATATAAGTACGTTGCTGCATACAGCCGGGAAGTTTTCCTCCTACCTTGAATGGAATTTGACGGAAGACGACTTGAAACGGATTTACCAAAACGATCTTGACGCTGTAAGAAATATTGAAGAAAAAGAAATCAAAGGCGAAAACAAGTACGAGGATGGGGCATGGTATTTCATCATCGATCAAATGCCATCCCTAAAAACTGAATGATATCTGGATAGAAGCTGAGGCATCTCTGCCCAGAAATAATGAAAACGGGTCCCGATCATCTTTTTTTTGATGGTTGGGACCCTTTTTTAGGCTGTTTTCTCGAAGATTGTGTTTTTTAAAGTTATTTTGATGAAAATTCATCATATGAAGCTGATTGGATCGGATATCATCTTTATCATAAACGGGCTCCTAAATGATTTTTGATTGAAAATGAATGTAATTGATTGAATATGATTGAAAAATGGAAGCGATTCCATTATAATGTTCATAAAAGCGATAGGAGGAGCCCATGCTTACCGAAGAGAGACAGACACTAATCCTTGATTTGCTGAAGCAAAAGGATGTCGTGAAAATACAGGAGATCATTGACTTGACTAACGCCTCAGAATCAACAATCCGGAGGGACTTGACACAGCTTGAGGAATTGAAATTTTTGAAAAGGGTACATGGTGGGGCATCAAGGCTGCAAGGTAAATTGAATGAATTAAGTGTTACGGAAAAAACCTTCAAAAACCATCATGAAAAACAGCTGATTGCGAAAAAAGCATGCAGTTTAATTGAAAAAGGTGATTGCATCTATTTGGATGCAGGAACCACTACATTACAAATGATCGATCATTTGCCTGATCTTGAAATCGTGGTTGTGACAAATGGGCTGCAGCATGTGGGGCAGCTTGTAAAAAAAGGCTTTAAGACCTATTTGATCGGAGGTTACGTCAAGCCCAAGACAAATGCCATGATCGGTAAGGGCGCGGTAAATTCATTGAAGGAATATCGGTTTGATAAAGCCTTCATGGGGGCAAATGGCATTCATCCTGATTCGGGATATACGACCCCTGATCCTGAGGAAGCGTTTGTGAAAAACAGTGCAATGGAATTGGCAAGAGAAGCATTTGTGCTGGCCGATCATTCTAAATTAGGGGAAATATCATTCGCCAAGATAGCAGATTTAAATAAAGCATGCCTGGTTACAGATGAGCATGATGAAGATCTCCGGTCCTATCAAAGAAAAACTATGGTAAAGGTTGTGACATCATGATTTATACAGTAACGCTGAACCCCTCTTTGGATTATTTGATGGAGCTTGATGCGTTTAAAAGCGGGCAGCTGAACCGTTCTAACAACGAAAATATTTTTCCGGGGGGAAAAGGCATTAACGTATCGCGAATTCTAAGCCAATTGGATGTGGGGACTACATCGCTCGGCTTTGTAGGTGGATTCACCGGAAAATATATTTCTGATTTTCTTGAAAAGGAACAAATCATTACAAATTTTGTTGAGGTTGATGGTACAACGAGGATTAATGTCAAGATAAAAGCTGAGGATGAAACTGAGATAAATGCGAACGGCCCATGCATAACGGATCATGACTTGCAACTATTCCTGAAACGGCTCGATTCACTCAAAGCTGGCGATGCGCTGGTGCTTGCAGGAAGCATTCCGCGGTCTGTGAGTCCAGATTTTTATCAGTCGATTGCCAACCAAATAAAAGACAAGGATGTTCGACTCATCATAGATGCAGAAAAAAAACTGCTTGAACCTGTGTTGGAAAACCGGCCATTTTTAATTAAACCAAACCACCATGAACTTGGTGAATTCTTTGGAGTAAAGATTGATTCAACAGAATCAGCCATTTATTATGGTAAAAAACTTTTGGAAAAAGGGGTTCAAAACCTTATCGTTTCAATGGCAGCCAAAGGAGCCATTTTATTTCATGAAAATCAAATCCTTCTAGCAGATGTCCCTGATGGGGAATTAATCAGCTCTGTTGGTGCAGGGGATTCCATGGTTGCCGGTTTTTTGGCGGGTATACAAAAAGGCATGCCAATCAAAGATGCTTTCAAACTTGCCGCTTCTGCTGGTTCAGCCACAGCTTTTTCTCTAGGGCTGGCAAATAAAGTGAAGATCATGGAATTATTCGAACAAGTACACATAAACGACATTGAATAGGGGGAGAGGAACTTGAAAATTACAGAGCTATTGACAAAAAGTACGATGAAGCTTGATCTGCAATCGGATGATAAATCCACAGTCATTGAAGAGCTTGTCGATGTATTGGATCATGCAGGAAAGCTATCTGATAAAGCTTCATTTAAAGAGGCAATCGTTAATCGAGAAAAGCAAAGTACAACGGGAATCGGAGAGGGAATCGCCATTCCTCATGCCAAAACAAGCGCTGTCAAATGGCCCGCCATAGCTTTTGGTAAATCCACAGCTGGTGTGGATTATGAATCGTTTGACGGCCAGCCTGCATATTTGTTTTTCATGATCGCCGCTACTGAAGGTGCAAACCAAACTCATTTGGAAGCGCTTAGCAGGTTATCGACCATCCTTATGAATGAGGAAGTTCGAAATGCATTGATGGCAGCCAAAACAAAGGAAGAAGTCATCCAAGTCATTGAAAGATATGATCAGGATGAAAAGGAAGTGGATCAAACTGAAGAAGAAGCCTCCTCCAACAGCAAGATTCTGGCAGTGACTGCATGCCCGACCGGGATTGCCCACACTTATATGGCTGCAGATGCCCTAAAGGCGAAAGCAAAAGAACTTGGGCTGGATCTTAAAGTGGAAACGAACGGATCAGGCGGCGCAAAGAACATTCTGACACAAGGTGAGATTGAACATGCTGCTGCCATCATTGTGGCTGCAGATACGAAGGTGCAGATGGAACGCTTTAAAGGGAAGCATGTCATTGAAGTTCCTGTCGCTGATGGCATTCGCCGGCCCCAGGAATTATTGGAGAAAGCCGCAAAACAGGATGCACCTATCTATCAACGCGGCAGTGATCAGGGGGCAGAGGGAGCTAAGTCTCCAAATAAACAGTCAAGGACAGGGTTTTATAAGCACTTGATGAACGGTGTATCCAACATGCTTCCGTTTGTTGTCGGAGGAGGGATCCTGATAGCGATTTCCTTCATGTTCGGCATCCATTCTGCTGATCCAAAAAGTGACGAGTACAACCGCTTTGCCGAAATCTTGAATACGATCGGTGGAGCGAATGCCTTCTTCATGATCGTCCCTGTTTTGGCAGGATTCATCGCCATGAGCATTGCCGACAGGCCGGCATTTGCACCAGGTATGGTCGGCGGATTAATGGCTGCACATGGGAATGCAGGATTTTTAGGCGGCTTGATTGCAGGATTCCTGGCAGGCTACATTGTCATTGGAATTAAGTATGTCTTCCGCAACCTTCCACAAGTGCTTGAAGGTTTGAAGCCGGTATTGATTTTTCCTCTACTTGGCATTTTTATGACTGGCTTGATCATGTTTTATCTTGTTTCACCGTTGAGCTCCATCAATACCGGCATCCAGGATTGGTTGGGCGGATTGGGAACAGGAAATTTAGTGATTCTCGGTTTGATTCTAGGCGGGATGATGGCTGTGGATATGGGAGGACCAATCAACAAAGCTGCCTTCACTTTCGGGTTGGCGATGATTTCTGCCGGTAACTATGCACCCCACGCGGCTATCATGGCAGGAGGAATGGTTCCGCCCCTTGGTATGGCATTCGCGACAACATTCTTTAGGAAAAAGTTCAATGATTCAGAACGAAAAGCCGGATTCGCTTGTTACTTTATGGGAATATCCTTTATTACCGAAGGAGCGATCCCTTTTGCTGCAGCAGATCCAATCAGGGTCATTCCCGCGTCCATTGTCGGTTCTTCGGTCGCCGGGGCATTGACTATGATCTTCAAAATCGGCTTGCCTGCGCCACATGGGGGAATCTTTGTATTCCCTGTCGTCCAAGGCAACCCATTCCTTTATCTATTGGCCATCCTCATTGGCTCTTTCGTAACGGCACTAATGGTAGGATTCCTGAAAAAAACGGCAAAATAAACATTTAATCAAACCACCCCACCCCTCAAGGTGCCTGGCACCAAAAGGGTGGGGTGGTTTGATTTCCCTTGGTTGAATGGCAGTGGATTATCACAAAATAGAAAGGTAGCCATCTCAAATTATGGAGGGATATTTCATGACAAAACGTAATCAGAAAGCTCCTAAAACTGGTATGCAAAAAACTAATGCAAAAAGGGATACTGAATTCTCACAAGAATTCTCCCAAGCAAAAACAAACAAAAAAGCTGAAAAAACAAACCAAAACAAATAATGATAAACAAGGGGCGCAGATCAGCGCCCCTTTTTGAGGTGAAAGGAAATGCATTATACAACCGTCAATGATAATAATATTGCCTATGAAGACATTGGCAAAGGAGAAACGGTCATATTTATCCATCCTCCCGGAATGGGACGTATGACTTTTGAGCTCCAGCGCTTATTAGCAAATGACCTTCGTCTGATTTTGCCGGATTTGAGCGGCCATGGAGATAGCAGGAAATCAACTCATGGTTATACAGGCATTTCTGATTATGCAGATGAAATTGAATCCATTAGGAAATCCATGGGGGTCGAGAAAGTATTTTTATTTGGTTATTCTGCTGGCGGAACCGTTGCACAAGAGTACGCTTTTAAGTATCTTGATCACGTCAAAGGCATCATGTTATCAGGCGCATATCCAAAAGTGGAAACAGAAATGTTCAAAGCTGAACATTATATTGGTATCTTTCTTGCCGGCCATTTCCCGAAATTCCTCGCCAAAATGCTTGCTGGCAGCCATTTTCAATCGCATATTTTTCAGAAAAAGCTTTATCAACATATCCTAAAGGCAGATAATCAAAATTGGGCTGATTTTTACAGAGCATCCTTGGCATTTTCATTCGAAGAGAAACTTTTGAAGTTGAACGTTCCAATGCTTCTTTTGTACGGCTGTAAATCAGACTACATCAACCACCATGTTAAATACTATAAGAAGTATATCGATACTGAGGTGCATATGATTCCAAAGGCAAGCCACCAGCTTCCAACCAGGCATAGCGACTTGATAAATGCATATATTTTGGAATTTGTTAATAGACATGCGGACCAGTAATATTTTCACAGTATTTCTTAATGAGCATGCAGTCTTTGACGAATTACACCAAACTTTACGAAAAGAGCTGTTGAATAAGAAAAAAATGTTGCATTAACGAAGTCCGTGTCGTACTGTTACTTGTGGTATACGGTTTTAGGAGGTATGAATTTGAAAAATAAAAAGAAAAAAGATTGGCGGTTTCACATCGCTCATAAAGAAGCTATCATCGGGGTCATTCTTGTCATCATTAATTTTATTTGGTGGTATGGTTTTGCTTATGGATTAGGGAGCAAGGATGTATCGGAATATCATTACATATTTGGACTGCCGGCGTGGTTCTTTTACAGCTGTGTGGTTGGGTTCATTGTCATGGTCGTATTGGTTGTGTTTGCAGTGAAGGCATTTTTTAAAGATGTGCCATTTGACGATGAGGAAGAAGGATCGATATGAATTGGCAAGTACTCATTCCCCTCGTCCTGTTCCTAGTCATTATTTTCATTGCCGGTCTTTATGCATCACGGCATTTAACATCCTCCGCTTCCTTTTTACAGGAGTATTTTTTAGGCAGCAGGCAGCTGGGCGGATTTATCCTTGCGATGACCATGATAGCCACATATGGAAGTGCGGGTAGCTTCATCGGCGGCCCTGGTGCTGCATACAACATTGGACTCGCATGGGTGCTGTTGGCCATGTCCCAGGTTGTCACAGGATATTTCGTCCTGATGATTTTAGGCAAAAAATTTGCGATCATGGCGAGAAAATATAATGCAATAACCTTGATCGACTTTTTAAAAGAAAGATATCAGAGTAAATGGGTGAGCATCATCGCTGCAATAAGCATTATTGTGTTCTTGTTTTCTTCCATGGCGGCCCAATGGGTAGGAGGGGCCAGATTGATCGAATCTGTCATCGGAATCCCCTACATAACAGCGTTGATGATTTTTGCAGCATCGGTATTGATTTATGTCATCATTGGAGGTTTTCGTGCAGTCGCCATTACAGACAGTATTCAGGGAGTGGTGATGCTCATAGGAACGATCGTCCTGCTGGTTGCAACGATTATTGCAGGCGGGGGCATTGATGGAATCGTACAGACACTCCGAAATGAAAATCCCAATTTACTGACTCCTTACGGAAATGATCATAGCTTGACGCCATTATATATTTCTTCTTTTTGGATATTGGTCGGGGTCGGGGTTGTAGGTCTTCCGCAAGTAGCAGTGAGAGCTATGTCGTACAAAAATGCCCGTGCCATGCATAGGGCAATCATCATTGGCACCATTGTGGTAGGAATGATCATGCTGGGCATGCACTTGATAGGTGTGTTTGCAAGGGCAGTTGTCCCAGGGATAGAAATAGGCGATAAAGTCATGCCGACAGTTGCTTTGAAAGTACTTCCGGGATGGCTGGCAGGCATTGTGCTTGCCGCACCGATGGCAGCAATCATGTCTACGGTCGACTCGCTCTTAATATTGGTTTCATCTGCAGTGGTGAAGGATTTATATATTTCCTACGTCAATCCTTCCGCTTCGGAAAATAATGTTAAATGGACTTCGTTCATTGTGACGGCTGTCGTAGGTGTCTCTGTCTTTGCTTTGGCCATACATCCGCCAAACCTTTTGATTTGGTTAAACTTATATGCATTCGGAGGCTTGGAATCTGTTTTTATATGGCCAATCGTCCTTGGGTTATATTGGGAAAAAGGTAATAAGTTCGGAGCATTGTCTTCCATGTTGGTCGGTATGACATCCTATATGATTTTTGACAAATTTCATCCCAACTTTCTTGGAATGAATACGGTTGTATTTCCGATTATCCTTTCTTTTCTGTGCTATGTAGCAGTTTCTTTGGCTACCAAGCCTGTTATTGCCGAAATGGATTGAATGAAAAGGAATTTCCTGATTATAGGGAATTCCTTTTTTTATGATCATTGGATAAGGGTGCTTTCGTAAAGTTTGTAGCTATTCACCAAAAGTTGTGTAAGGTTGATTTACGTTGCAGGATACTCTCTTTCTGAGGGGCCTCACACGAAGTGAGGTCGTTCGATGTTGTCACCTGACGTGCCGAACTTAATCGAACATCCGCCTTACTTCTCCTCGCTGCGGGGTCTCACCTGTCTAGCTCCAGGGCTTAGGGGCTCGAGGTGTCGCCCCTGGGCAAAGCCCTGCAGCTTTTCTAACTGGCCCGCTGTTCCCTCCGGAGTCTCGCACCTTCTTCTCCCATCAACATCAAATGATGAGTTATTTTAAAGAAAAAACTGTTAAAAACAACAATCTTTGAGAAAAGAGCCTTTGAGAAAGTTTGTGCTCTCCGCTTCGGGGATCTCCCTTTTCCACTGATCCCACTGGAGCCTCACATCTTCCGCTCCAATAAAAAATCATCTTGCAACCTTCATTTAACAAACAGCCTTTTTATCGTATAAAAAACAGGAAAAATGAACTCCATTATCTAATAAATATAGAAAAGAAATGGGGGTAGGAAGATGCAGTGGAGAAGGTATGACAGCGCAGCAGAATTTCTCGTAGAAACTGAAAGATTGTTGGAAGAAAACGAAGCTGAGAACAATCTAATGCTTGGCTTGCTTTATCAATTGAAAAAAAGCAATCGGAAAGGCATATATATGGCTGCTGCGACCGATAAAGGGGAGGTGAAATTGATTTGCTTAATGACACCGCCATATAATTTGATAATGACTGTACCAAAAGGGAGTGACTATGAAGAGGTTGTCGACTTTGCGATCGGGGAGCTTGTTTATGAGAGCGTAAATGTCCCTGGAGTCATTGCAGAGAAGAACCTTGCCGAGTATTTTTCCCGAACATGGGCTGAAAAAACAGGACAAGAGTCAACATTTGCCATGAAGCAAAGAATCTACAAGCTCAACAAAGTAAATGATCTTAAGCATACACCAGGAAAAATGAGAAAGGCACGCAGCAATGAAAAGGAACTGGTTGCTTCATGGCTCCTCAGGTTCATTTCTGATACAGGGGAGCCAGCACTTACAAAGGCTGATGCCGAACTCCGTGTAGCAGTCATGATTGAACAAGGAACAGTTTTTTTATGGGAAAATGATGGGGAACCAGTTTCGATGGCAAGAAGTGCACGATCGACCAAAAATGTAGCCGTTGTGAATATGGTTTATACGCCTGATGAACAACGAAAAAAAGGTTACGCAACGGCAATGGTATCAAACTTGAGCCGTCTGTTGCTGCAAAATTATGAGTATTGTGCTTTATATACCGACTTAGCCAACCCTTCCTCAAATAAGATTTATATGCAAATCGGATATGAGCCAATTTTAGATTCAAGCTTGATAAAGTTTGTATAGCTTCTAATCGGTCCCTTTAACAGCCGGCTTTATTTTCTTGCCGGCAAAAAATAATGAAAAAACGGAAAGGATGGCGAAGGTGATGAAGATCCATGCAGAATGGTTTTTCATCATTAACGCCGTTATAGGAGGACCGGCGGCTACTCCGACAAACCTCATCGAACTATAGATGGAAGTTATCGTTCCACGTTCAGCCTTCTCGATGCTCTCTGTTATGATTGCATCCAAGCATGGCAAGCTAGCACCAATTCCAATTCCGCTCAAGACAAAAAGCATCATCTGCACCCATAAACCTTCAGCAAAGAGGAGAAGACCGACTGATGTTCCGTTCAAAAGAATGCTATAGAAGGTTATCCGTTTCATCAAAACGAGATCATCCTTGATGATCTTTCCTACCGTATAGGAAGAGGCGCATAAAAATCCAAGTGGAATAGCGAGAATGAATCCTTTTTTGACTCCGTGATATCCGTATGGGGACTCCAGTTTGGATGATAAGAAAAAAAGCAGACCAAATAAAATGAACATCAATATGACACCTATGATGAATACAGCAATAAGCCATCTGCCGTGGGTCTTGAAAATAGCACCTGTATTTTTGATGAAATTTGCAAGTGTGCAGCCGGTGCTTTGACTTTTTGGCTTCTTCACTAAAAATAAAACCAATAGTGTAGAAATGAGGCAAAAAGCAGGAAATGAAAAAAAGGGCAGGAACCAGATGAAGCTTGCAAGCACTGCGCCAAGTATTGGGCTCAATACCTTCCCGAATGTGTTGGCAGTCT
The DNA here is from genome assembly GCF_003668575.1 of Falsibacillus albus. NCBI lineage: Bacteria > Bacillati > Bacillota > Bacilli > Caryophanales > Bacillaceae > Falsibacillus > Falsibacillus albus. The sequence goes on from NZ_RCVZ01000006.1 coordinate 19,863, forward strand.
CTATGATGCCGAGGTTGGATGAAACATCACGGTCATCTTGGAACATATCGCCAACCAATGGCATGACAATAGGAGCCGCTCCTGCTGCCCCGACACCTTGTAATACACGCCCCATGAGAATGAACACGTATGGATTTGCCCAGCTCCATGATGCCCATCCTGCTATCAGTCCGCCGAGACCTGCTATAATTAGACTTGGGATGATGATCATTTTCCTCCCGTATCGATCTGATAGATACCCTGCAATGGGAATCAGAAGAATCGCGACAATGGAATACACGGTAATGATTAGGCTTGATTGTAAGGAACTAATGTTGAGCTTTTTTTCCATTACAGGAAGCACCGGAATGAGCATGGAGTTGCCCAGCGTCATGATCAATGGTATTGATGCAAGAGAGATGATAGCCCAGCGTTGTCCATTCGTTCCCTTTTCCGATTCTTTTGTGTCAGCAGGCTGGCAGCCTGGATTGATGAATTCAGTCTGATCCATATTGAATTAAGTCCTTTCTCTGTTTTATCACTATCATTTAGGGTTTGCTTTTTTTTAGTAATTTATCGGGAGATATTTTTTCCTGTGTTGAAAAAATATTCATTCAAGACGACTGTCATAAATCTCGATTTGGACAAAATTGGGAATAAAATAAATCAATGAAACCGAGGTGCTTCATGAAGATTATCAGGGTCAATGTCGGTAAACCGAAAGAACATTCTTATAATGAAAATACATATAGGTCCGGGATTTCTAAACGGTCCGTACAAGAAGTTATGGTAACGGAGGAGCGATTCGTCGGTGATGATGTAGAAAACCATGAATACCATGGAGGAAAAGAAAGAGCCGTATGCTTTTATCCGTACGAGCATTATCAAAAATGGGAGACTGAATTCAATAAAACACTGAATATCCCTGCCTTCGGTGAAAATCTCACAGTTACAGGGATGAAAGAAGATGAAGTTTTCATCGGGGATATTTTTCAGATCGGAGAAGCAGTCATTCAAATCTGCCAAGGGAGGATCCCTTGTTCGACTATCTCCAAATTCAATGGAGTCGATCCTCTGCTGAAAAGAATTATCGAGACAGGCTTTACAGGGTATTTTGGAAAAGTGATCAAAGAAGGAAGCATCAGCGAAAGTTCTGAAATCATTCTAATTGATCAGCATCCACTTCAAATATCCATTTTGGAAGCAAATCAAACATTATTCCACGATTTTAAAAATAAAGAAAGACTTGAGAAAATCATGGAAGTGAAGGAGTTGGCTTCTGCTTGGAAAAAAGCCATACAAAAAAAATTAATGGCCCCTCATAAAAATTGAGTGAGCCCATCACCAAAAGGCCTTCACTGAATATGTTATTGAAGAGGTAATGAATTTTTTGAAATCTCCCCTTGACAATCGATACATCTGGTACTAGTATAATAATCAATCAAAACGAAAATATTTTGGCGTTGAAGAAGAAGAGTAGCTGATACTGACACTTAAGAGAGCTGGTGGCCGGTGTGAACCAGTGTGGGAGTATGGGTGAATGGCCTTCCGAGCCTCCAGACCGAACGTTTTTTGAATCAGTAGGCTCTGGCGAATGTGTCTCATCGATACAAGAGACAAGTATTAAAGTAGGCTGTGTCCATACTTGATACGATAAAGTGAGCTTTTAAGCTAATAAAGGTGGTACCACGGGTTCCTCGTCCTTTTCGGATGGGGGACCTTTTTGTATTTTATCAGGGTGCCAGGCACCAAAGTACATAGTTGAATATTATAAATCGTTGAGCAAGGGGAGTAGGTTTTTCCGATGCGCTGCAGTGAACCGGGGATGGTGGGAACCCGGTGCGATAGGAATTATTGAATGGGCTTGCGAGAGGTTCTTTGAATGAGAGTAGGAGAACACGGAATTCCACCGTTAAAGGGATAGGATATCGGTTCAATGTCGGGACCTGTATTCGAATGAGAGGGATGCTGTCAATATAAGTTGATTGCATTCAATATGAGGTGGCACCGCGGAAAATCGTCCTCTAGAAACACATGGAAAATGTGATTTCTAGGGGACTTTTTTTATTGAGAAAGAAAAAGGCAGCGAGGAGAGATTTCAATGAATGTGAAACAAAAACAAACAAGGTCAGAATCAATGAGAACTTTAAAAATAGAAGGGGACCTCTTGACCCCGATCTCCATCTTCAAAAGGTTGAAGGGGAGGAAAAAATGTCTTCTGGAGAGCTCGTTGAAGCATTTGGAAAGCGGCAGGTATTCTTTTATCGGCCTTAATCCTTATAAACAAATATTTTCGTTTGGAGATCAAACAACGGTCAAATCCAATCTGAAAGAGGAGAAAGTCGAAGGAAAGGCATTAAACATATTAAAGGAACAGCTGCCTGAGATGAATATAAAAGGAAGCTTCCCTTTTTACTCTGGAGCTGTTGGATTCATCGGCTATGACGTCATTCGCCAGCATGAATTCATCGGCCCGGATAAAGAAAATGAAACAGCAATTCCTGATCTGCACTTCTTGTTTTATCAGGATATCATCGTATTCGATCATATCAGCCAAGAAGTCCATATCGTCTGTACGAGTCAAGACGGCCGCCGTACAAAAGAGGACCTCGAAAACGAATTGCATGCAATCAAGAAAATGGTTGCCACTCCTGAGGAGGAGGATGAAGCTGTAAGCAGCCCTATCGAATTTGTTCCAGAAATAAACAAGAAAGAATTTGAACAAAGGGTTCAAAAAGCAAAAGAGCATATCGTGAATGGAGATATATTCCAAGTGGTCCTTTCGCAGCGTTTGTCAGGGAAATTCAATGGAAACGCATTTGCCCTTTATCGGAAGCTTCGTAAAACGAATCCTTCCCCCTATATGTTTTATCTTGATTTTGAGGATTATGTAGTACTTGGTTCTTCGCCGGAGAGCTTCATTAAGTTGAAGGACTCAAAGCTTACGACGAACCCCATTGCAGGTACAAGACCGAGGGGGGAAACGAGAGAAAAGGATGCCTTGCTTGAAAAAGAGCTGTTGAATGATGAAAAGGAAATAGCCGAACATAAGATGCTCGTTGACCTCGGTAGGAATGACATCGGTCGGGTTTGTGAAGTGGGCAGCATCAAGATTCCGAAGTTCATGGCGATTGAGCGCTATAAATATGTCATGCACATCGTATCGGAGGTTTCTGGAACGCTCAAGAATGATTTATCGGGTGTTGATGCCTTGATTTCTTGTCTGCCGGCGGGGACGGTGTCAGGCGCTCCGAAAATAAGAGCCATGCAGATCATCAATGACCTGGAGGATACAAAACGGGGAGTATATTCAGGAGCGATCGGCTATATCAACGCAAATGGAGATATGGATTTCGCGCTCACGATCAGAACGATGGTAGTCAAGGATCAAAAAGCTTATGTGCAGGCAGGTGCGGGGATCGTGTATGACTCAAATCCTGAAAGCGAATATCAAGAAACATTGAATAAAGCAAAAGCGCTATTGGAGGTTGCAAAATGATATTACTGATCGATAATTATGATTCTTTCACTTATAACCTTTATCAATATATTTCGGAGCTGGGAGGCGACGTCCTCGTAAAAAGGAATGATGAAATCGACGCCAAGCAAATCGAAACCTTGGATCCCGATGCCATCATTTTGTCACCAGGTCCCGGAGATCCAGCTCATGCCGGAAATTGTCTGGAGGTTGTAAAGTCATTTTACGATAAAACACCGATTCTTGGGATCTGTTTGGGGCATCAAGTCATCGGAGAATCGTTCGGTGCAAAAATCATCAAAGCGTCTGTCCCGAAACATGGAAAGACGTCAAATATCAAGCATTCCGGGCTGGACCTATTCGAATATCTGCCACAGCCAATCGAAGTGATGCGCTATCATTCACTGATCATTGATCCTGACACCTTGCCGTCCTCACTGAAAGTGAGTGGGACTTCCATGGATGACGGAGTGATCATGGGCATCAAGCATCAATTATACCCGGTTTTTGGACTTCAATTTCATCCGGAGTCCATCGGTACAGGGGCGGGAAAAAAATTAATTGAAAACTTCTTGAATCATGTTGAAAAGGGGTCGAGTAATCATGAGAACACACTTACAAAAATTAGCTGATCATGAGTCGCTGACATTGGCAGAAATGATGGATGCGGCGGAATATTTATTCTCTGATAAAGTATCTGACAGTGAAATCGCTGCATTCCTTATGGGACTTAAGACAAAAGGTGAAACGACGGAGGAGATGAGCGGACTCGTATCGATATTGAGGGAAAAAGCACATCAGCTCCATAATGTTCCTGTCGGCGTAATGGACAACTGCGGTACGGGAGGAGATGGATCTCATAGCTTCAATATCAGTACAACTGCGGCATTCGTCATTGCTGGAGCAGGAATACCGGTCGCAAAGCATGGAAACCGAAGTGTATCAAGCAGGACAGGGAGTGCGGATGTGCTCGAGAATTTAGGGGTATCGCTGCAATTATCGATGCAGCAAACGGAAGAAATTCTTGAAGATAATGGCATTGCATTTCTTTTTGCACCGAGTATTCATCCCAGCTTAAAAAGGGTCATGAAAATCAGGAATGAATTAAAAATTCCAACGATGTTTAATCTGATAGGACCTTTGACCAATCCGGTCACTCTTGATACCCAATTGGTTGGAATTTATCGCAGGGATATGCTTGAAAAGATGGCTATGGCCCTTCATCAACTCGGCAGGAGGCGAGGAATCACAGTGAATGGGGCCGGCTATATGGATGAGGCATCACTTGCAGGGGAGAACCATTTGGTTTTAGTGGATGATGGAGAGCTGATCCCGTTTAAATTGTCTCCGGAAGATGTCGATTTGCCTCAATATGATAATGAAGAAATCATTGGCGGAAATGCTGCAGACAATGCGTCTATATTAAAATCCGTCCTTAAAGGGGAAAGCGGGGCGTATCGCGATACCGTGATTTTAAATGCAGCATTGGGGATCTTTGCAAGCGGAAAAGCAAGGAATGTTCATGAAGCAATCAGATTGGCGAAAGAAAGCATAGATAGCGGGGCTGCAATCGGAAAGCTTGAATATCTGATCGATTACAGCCGACAAGCTGAAAGAAAGGTGATTTAACATGACGATTCTGGATGTGATTCTAGAAGAGAAGAAAAATGAAGTCGCTCGACTGAAAACGAATGGAACTTCATTGAAGCCAGTAATTAGAGAGAAGGTCTCTTTATACGACCGTTTCATGAAATCAGACAAGATGAATGTCATATCCGAAATTAAACGTGCTTCGCCATCGAAAGGGGATATCAATATTGGAGTAGATCCGGTCCTTCAAGCGAAACAATATGAAGCGGCAGGTGCAGACGCGATATCGATATTGACGGATCGTCCGTATTTTAAAGGGAGCATGGAAGATTTGAGAAATGTCCGGGAGCATGTATCTGTGCCGATTCTATGCAAGGATTTCATCATTGATCCGATTCAAATCGAAGCAGCGGAGGCAAATGGTGCGGATGTGATATTGTTGATTGCTGCGGCGCTCGAGCAGGATCAATTAATACATCTTTATGAAGAAGCAAGGAGGCGCAACCTGGAGGTTCTTTTAGAAGTACATGATGAACAAGAATTGGAAAGGGCACTCGAAATCGGGGCAAATATCATTGGCATCAACAATCGTGATTTAAAATCATTTACAGTGGATTTGGGAAATACGAAACGTTTGGCATCCAAGATAAGAAATGAGGAGATTTTGGTGATCAGTGAAAGTGGATTTAAAACCGGAGCAGATGCCGAAGAAGTCAAGTCTTCCCGTGTAAAAGGGATCCTTGTTGGAGAAACGCTTATGAAAGCGGAGGATATATCCTCTACACTAGCATCATTGAAGGTTCAGCTTTGAGGTGAAAAAGATGAAAATCAAAATATGTGGAATAAAGAATGTGGAAGCAGCAGCAAATGCAGTAGAAGCAGGAGCAGATGCAGTGGGATTTGTTTTTGCTGCAAGCAAACGGAAAATTTCCGTTAATCAAGCAAAAAGCATGGCCAAATCGATTCCAGGCAATATAAAGAAAATCGGGGTATTCGTCAATGAAGAGCTTTCCATAGTGGAAAACATCATCCAGGAGGCAGGACTGGATCTGGTCCAGCTGCATGGCGATGAAAGCCCTGAATATTGCAGAAAGCTTTCAGTTCCTTATATCAAGGCATTTTCCATTCACAGTGAGGACGATTTTTTCAGAATACAGGAATATGACCCAATGTTTGTTTTGCTTGATAGCCCAGCTGGTCCATATCGGGGCGGAAATGGGAATACATTCGATTGGAAATTGGTTGGGAAACTTCCGATTTCGACCGACAGGATCATCTTGGCAGGAGGGCTTGACCCTGAAAATATTGCCGAAGCAATCATGTCAGTCCGCCCTGCTATGGTTGATGTTTCAAGCGGTGTTGAAACGGATGGCGAAAAGGACGCCGAAAAAATGCAATCCTTTATATCTCATGCCAGAAAGGCATTTAATCAATTGGAGGAGAGATAATCATGGCAACATATACACAACCTGATCAAAAAGGCCATTTCGGTACTTTCGGAGGAAAGTTCATCCCAGAAACGCTAATGCAAGCTGTGCTAGAACTTGAACAAGCATATGAAGATGCTATGAAGGATGAAGCGTTCCAAGCAGAACTAAAATACTATTTAAAACAATATGTCGGACGGGAAACCCCACTGTATTATGCTGAAAATTTAACAAAAAAATTAAATGGACCGAAAATCTATTTGAAAAGGGAAGATCTGAATCATACGGGTGCCCATAAAATCAACAATACTGTCGGGCAGGCCCTTTTGGCAGTCAGGATGGGAAAAAAGAAAGTTGTGGCAGAAACGGGTGCCGGTCAGCATGGAGTGGCAACAGCGACTGTATGTTCATTGCTGGGCTTGGATTGTGTGATATTTATGGGAGAGGAAGATATTCGCAGGCAAAAGCTGAACGTTTTCCGAATGGAATTGCTTGGAGCAGAAGTAAAAGGGGTCAAGCAAGGAAGTGCAACGTTGAAAGACGCTGTGAATGAAGCCTTGCGCTACTGGGTGACCAATGTTGATGATACCCATTATATTATGGGGTCTGTGCTCGGACCTCATCCATTCCCTAAAATGGTACGTGATTTTCAAAGTGTGATCGGCTCCGAGACGAAGCAGCAGATTCTAGAGCAAGAAGGAAAACTGCCGGATGCAGTTGTCGCCTGCATCGGTGGAGGAAGCAATGCAATGGGGATGTTCTATCCATTTGTCGAAGATGATGACGTCAAGATGTTTGGTGTGGAAGCCGCTGGTGCTGGACTTGAAACCGAAAAACATGCGGCGTCCTTGACGAAAGGGAAAATCGGAATCCTTCACGGATCTTTGATGTATCTTCTCCAGGATGAACATGGACAAATACAGGAAGCCCATTCGATTTCAGCAGGATTGGATTATCCGGGTGTCGGACCTGAGCACAGCTACTTAAAAGAAATCAATCGAGTCAATTATCAATCCGTGACAGACCAAGAGGCGCTGGATGCCTTCAAGCTTCTTTCAAAAACGGAAGGGATCATCCCTGCATTGGAAAGTTCCCATGCTATCGCCTATGCTGTGAAGCTAGCGGAAGAAATGAAACAAGATCAAATCATGGTGATTTGTTTATCAGGCAGGGGAGATAAAGATGTAGAATCAGTTAAACGTGTGTTGGGGGGAAGCAAAGATGAGTAAGGTGAAACTTGAAAATGCCATTCATTCCAAGATAGAAAAAGGAGGAAAGGTATTCATCCCATATATCATGGCAGGGGATGGCGGATTGAGAGCACTGGAGGAGCAAATACTTTTCCTTCAAGAGGCTGGGGTGACGGCAATCGAATTAGGCATTCCATTTTCAGATCCCGTTGCAGATGGACCGACAATCCAAGAAGCAGGAAAGAGAGCCTTAAATGAGGGAACGACATTAACTGGAGTATTGAATGAATTGAAAAGCATCAAGAGCTCCATTGAAGTGCCGATCATCTTAATGACCTATGTGAATCCTATATTCATTTATGGGATCGCGAGATTTGCAGCAGATTGCAAGGAAGCAGGTGTTTCTGGTGTGATCATTCCGGATGTTCCTGTCGAAGAAATGGAGATTCTTTCGGGGAGTCTCAAACAAGCAGAGATTGCGATCATTCAGCTGGCGACTTTGACCAGTCCGATTGAACGGATTAAAAAAATATCTTCGTTATCAGAAGGCTTTTTATATGCGGTCACGGTAAAAGGCATCACAGGTGCCCGTGCTGCTTTCAATGTAGATGTAGAAGAGTACCTCGAAGAAATCAAAGCGATAAGTAAAGTGCCTGTCCTTGCTGGTTTCGGAATCTCTACGTCAGCACACGTAGAATCGATGGCCAGTCACTGCGATGGTGTCATTGTAGGAAGTAAAATCATCGAACTATTAAATAACGGCGAAAAAGACGAAATCAAAGAGCTTGTTGCTGCAGTAAAGTAAGGTATATACCCCGGTGCCAGGCACCAAAGGGCAGGGCCCTTTGATGCCTGGCATTTTTGGATAGAAAAAGGAATTATTTAATAGATTTTAATGATGGTAGGATTTATAATGAAAATAAATGACTGAATATTCACTCATTGCGTAAGGGGCTGTAAGATGGAAGAGGATTTTGGAATCAAATTAAATAAAAAAGCGTTCATTCAATCGTTCATCATTTTATTTGCACTGTTAATGTTATCCGGGGTGTTGACCAGGATATTTCATCCTGGACACTTTGAGAGAATTCAAAAAGACGGTCATCTTGTGATTGATCCAGCAAGCTTTCAATACTATACCGATCAACATGATTTTCCGATATTTCATTGGTTTACTGCTCCTTTTGAAGTGCTATTTTCCCATGATGCATTAATTACAATTACAATTATTTTGTTCATTCTCATCGTTGGCGGTGCATTTGCAGTATTTGATTATCTGAAGGTCCTTGATGCAGTAATCGGTAGGTTTTTAATAAGGTTTGGGGAATCCGGATATGTGTTGATCGCCCTTTTTTCCTTGTTCTTTATGCTATTGGGTGCAGTGTTCGGGATTTTAGAAGAAGTGATACCTTTGATTCCCATCATGATAAAAGTTTCTTATCGGTTAGGGTGGGATAAATTCATGGGACTTGGGCTGAGTTTGTTGTCAGTTGGATTTGGATTTTCTGCAGCTATTTATAACCCCTTTACAATTGGCGTTGCTCAAAAACTTGCCGATGTCCCAATGTTTTCAGGGATTTTATATCGTGTTCTTTTTTTATCGTTACATATGTCGTCCTTATTTTATTTTTATTTTGGTATGCGAATAAGCTTGAAAACAAATCTAATAATCAATATGAGCAGTATGATCAAATGAATGCTCTGGGCGATGATGTTACCGAAAGTAGTATTCGGGTATTGGCAATCGGATTCTTGATTTTGACCTTGGCAATGATCCTGATGCCTGTTTTTGGGCTTTCAGATTTTTCGATGCCATTGATTGCCGTAGCCTTTTTCATCATCAGCTTTGCCTGTGGCATTGCCAACGGAAACGGACTCAGTAAGATAGGGAAGGTATTCAATAAAGGAGCGCTCCAATTAGCCCCAAGCAGCTTGTTGATTTTATTGGCAATGGGCATAAAATACATCATTGAATCAAGTGGGGTCATGGACACGATTTTATTTTCAGTATCCGAACACTTGAAAGGTGCTGCACCGATTTCAGCAGGATTTTTCATGTACATGTTTGTCTTCCTTCTCCAGTTTTTTATTCCATCTGCAACAGCAAAAGCCTTTCTGGTCATGCCCATCTTAACCCCCCTTGGTGATATTATTGGCGTGACAAGACAAAGTGTCGTCCTGGCTTTTAACTTCGGCGATGGCTTCAGTCATCTTTTGTATCCTACAAATCCCGCATTACTCATTGCTTTAAGCTTGGCAGCCGTCAATTTTACAAAATGGATTAAATGGACCATTCTTATTCAGGCAGTCCTATTTGTCATTACACTCATTTTCTTGTTTGCTGCTATTCATTTTAAATATGGTCCAGTGTAAGGAGGCTCTATGAACCAATTATTTACGGAAACATACGAGCAGTCAAAAGAAGAATTCTGGCGTAAAGAGGAGAAATTAAAAAAGAAATGGAGTGAAGTCGATAGGGAATCGATCAATGTATGCGATGATCAAACATTGACACTTGATTTGATCCATTGCAAAGCTAACCTATCAAAACGTGCGCTTGTGATAACGACGGGGCTGCATGGAATTGAAGGTTATGTAGGATCAGCCATGATGAACCTTTTTATTGAAAGGTTTTCTGGTATGCTGGATGAAATGGATACTAGCCTTATTCTTATGCATGCAATTAATCCATGGGGAATGAAATATTTTCGCAAAGTGAATGAACATAACGTGGACTTGAACCGGAATTTTATATTTAATAGGGAAACAGATGATCTTTCCAATGAATCCTATGTCAAAGCGAAATCTTTATTAGAGCCTAAAGGGGGGCTCGGCTGGTTTGAATTTGGCAGCCGGCTGCTCAAAACGATGATGAGTATGAATAAAAAGGAACTTACTGCTGCAGTGACAATGGGGCAATATATAAACAAAGAGGGCGTCTATTACGGTGGTGATCGGTGTGAATCGGCCACGGTTTATTTGCAAGACTATTTCCAAAAGTTCTTTTTAATGTATGACCAAGTAGTCTTGCTGGACATGCATACCGGGTATGGCCCATCAAAACAAATGCATCTTGTCAACTCAAGGTTTGATGATGAATCGCCGGATTTTTGGAAGCAGGCACTGAAATATCCCTATATTTCAGAGACGACAGCCGATTCCTTCTATAAAATTAATGGCGATATGATTGACTTTTTATATCAGTTTAAAAATCAAGTATCGCCATCCACTAAATTATTTGCTACGACTTTTGAATTTGGTACGCTCGGCGAAACCTTGCTAGCTCAACTTCAATCATTGAAAACCACAATCGAAGAAAATGCTGCCTATTTTTATGGAGATCGGAAGAGCCGCGATAAAACAAGAGAATGCCTGAAGAAACTGTATGATCCAAATGATTCATCGTGGAGGGAGAAAGCGGTGAGGGATGCCATTCAAGCTTTTGAAGGAATCATTCATACTTTCTTTGAGGATGGTTCATGGCCACAGTCACTTCCAAAAAAATCTAAAATTTGATATTGTTGAAGATATCGAAATTTTTAGATAGATAGGAAGAGAATGAATGATAAAACCACAGCGTTTAAAAAAAGGGGATGCAATCGGCATTATTTCTCCATCTGCAGGAGTGGCAGCAGTCTGTCCGCGGAGATTCGAGAGAGGTGTCAAAACAATCGAAAGTATGGGCTTGAAAGTGAAATGCGGAAGGAATGCATTAAAAAAGGATGAATATATGGCAGGGTCGATTGAAGAGAGGGTTGAGGACCTCCATGTTATGTTTCAGGATCCCGAAGTGAAAGCCATCATTACGACGATAGGCGGGACATGTTCCCATCAAATGCTGGAATACTTGGATTTTGCGATGATTAGGGACAATCCAAAAATATTTATGGGCTACAGTGATATTACCGCGCTTCATTTAGCGATATCAAAAAGGTCACAATTAGTCACTTATTTAGGGCCGGCTATCCTTCCGCAGTTTGGCGAATTTGGGGGTCTCCTATCTTATACAAACAAAGCATTCGAAGATTTATTAGTGAAAGGGAATAAAGTCGAATATAAATCCTCACACTCCTTCATAATGGAGCATTTATGGTGGGACAAAGAAGATAACCGGAAAAGGGATATGACCTCAAATCCTGGGATGAAAGTTTTAAAGGAAGGAACTGCAGAAGGAGAAATCATCGCAGCAAATATGGGGGTCATGCTATTGCTGGCAGGTACTTCTTATTTTCCAGACCTGGAAGGAAAGATACTTTGCATTGAGGATGATGAAGGGGAAACGCCTTCATCCATCGACCGTTATCTTACTCAAATGAGGCAAATGGGGATATTCGGAAAAATCTCTGGGCTTGTGGTTGGCCGGTTCCATTCCAATGTAGGATTCAAAGAAGGGCAGCTGGAGTCAATTTTGCAGAGGGTTACAACCGGATACAATTTTCCCGTTATAATCGGAGCAGATTTTGGGCACACGGACCCGATGATGATTTTGCCAAATGGAATCCAGGCAAGCCTCAAGGCTTCCAATATTAATATTGATTTCCGATTAACTGAGTCTCCAGTAAATTTGGAGAAAATATCATGAACTGGCCGCTTCCGGTCAGTTTTTTTTTCTGCCCTTTTTACACTCATGAAATTTTCTTTAAAAAAATTAATGAACAAGTACATTTGCCTTTAACAAAGAAACGTTACCCTTAGTGTCTAGGTTATAAAATTAAGGAGGATGAACATGCATAATTCCATTCTTAGAAAAACATTCGTTACCCTATTGGCAGCCGCCACTTTATCTACCACGGCTTTAGCGGAAGGCATCCATCATGGAAGGATGTCAACGGATCGATCAGACCAGCTTTCATTAGGCAAGGAAAACCTTCCAGAAACACGCCAAGTAAGCCGTCTGGCTGAAGGGGCCACGTACACTCATATTCATCGAGGATATTTATCGAAGAAATCATTTTATACGGTGGATGCAGGTTTTTACGAAGATCATCAAATAGCGGAAACTAAAAAGAAAGAATTACGCAAAATGGGGTATGAAGCAACGATACATCCTGTTAATCAAAAAAATCATTCTATGACAGACGTTAATCAAAAAGAGATCGGGTATGTAGTGCGGATCGGTCAATTTGAATCTGAAGACAAAGCGAAACAGTTCCAGGAAAACCTGTCCCAAAAAGGGATCGAAGGAACAAGCGTGACCTTTTCAGGGTATGATGGCACCACAGAGTCGACTGGTCCTTGGGATATTCATGTGCTTGAAATCAACCCAAAAACTTTTCAGGGGAAAATAGGTTCCTCATTAGCAAATGATCAAATAGAAGGTAAAGAAACCGTAACCTCGATGGTCGCCAGAAAGCAAGCTATTGCCGGAACGAATGGCGGTTATTTTGTAGTCGGACAAGAGGATGGGACTCCTGGTGATCCTGCTGGCATCTCAGTTGCGGATGGCAAATTGCTAAGTGAATCTGTCGGGAACCGAACGAGCCTTATTCTTCATGATAACCATGCTGAAATAAGTGAAACGAAGACGATGCTTTCGGTTCAAACTTCCAGCCACCAAAGTCATATTATTGATGGAATGAATAGAACACCCGGTAAAATCAGAAGTTGTGGGGGGACCGAAGATGCGCCAACCAATGCCCCTCAACATGATGTGACCTGTAAGGATGATAGTGAATTGATTGAATATAACTCTTCATATGGGAAGAATACACCAAAAGGCAAAGGATTCGAGATCGTTCTGGATGATGCCGGCAACGTGGTATCCACTCGTGATAGTCGAGGTGGTGCTATCGACAAAGGACAAACAGTCTTATCAGCAACTGGTGAAGATGCAGACTGGCTAAAAGAGCAGGCAAAATCCAAGCAAGTATGGACCTTGTCCAATAAGGTTTATAAAAATGGAAAGGAAATGGACCTCCTAAAGGGAATGGATGTTGTGAATGGAGGACCTTCCTTGCTTCATCAAGGAGAAATTGATATTGATGCAAAAAAGGAAGGTTTTGATTGGAGTTCTGATTTTTACTACCATTTTGCCTTATATCGCCATCCGAGAACGCTTGTGGGGGTAAAAGCAGATGGACATATTTTACTTGTGACGGTAGATGGTAGAAACCCAAATAAAAGTATTGGTGTCAACTTCCGGGAAAGTGCAGAATTATTAAAGGATCTTGGGGCAGTCGACGGGATGAATCTTGATGGCGGTGGCTCTTCCACGATGGTAGTGGATGGGAAACTTGTAAATCATCCATCTGATGCTACAGGTGAAAGGCCAATAGGAGATGGGATCATCATCTCAAAATAAAAGAAAAATAGGCAGCCTGTAAACGGGCTGCCTATTTTTCGATTTTCATTGCTGTTACACAAACAGTCAGGACAGGGCGAACCTTTTTGAAACCTACACGAACATGGGTAAAACCTGCCGACTTTAATTCATCTGAAATGACTTTCGCAAGCCTGTGGGTTTTATCTGAATCCGCATCATCCTCACGGGGCTGAACGGTAATGGCGACCTTTCCTCCTGTTTTCAACAGGGCATACATCTTTCCCAACGAACGTTTCCGCTTTTCCCACAATGGATAGTTATTGACAGAATATATCTTATCGTATATTTGATTCGTATTAAATCTTGCTATATCTTTTTTAAAAAGCTTTACTTTACCTTCTTGAATATATTTTTCGTTCCTCTTTTTCGCTTCTTCATACATGGTGGATGAAATATCGACACCATGTACATGGATATTAAGCTTTTCTTTACACAGCGTCTGAATGCAATGTCCCGGCCCATATCCTATTTCTAAAATGCAATCACCATTCTGGGCACCTAATTTGGATAGTGTCCAATGATTGATTTTTCTATTGTCGAATGCCATGATCTTTCCGGCGATCCGGCCAAGGAATCCTTTGGGTTTTTCAAATTGTTCACTGAATATAGCTGACAAATCGATCTCCTCCTAGACGAGGTATACTTTACATATACACTTTTTCGTAAGAGGATAAACATTTTATACATTTTTTAAGTTCACTCTGAGGAGGGGAGCGCTCCGGAACCTCGCACATTCAGCTCCAACCAATAGTTGAAAATTGAAAAAAAGCCAAATCAAAACGATTCAGCTTTTTTAATAGTCCTTCCAAACGATTTCTCCTGATTGGGAGCTGTTATCAATTTCAACTTCAAAATCATGCTTTTCATAAAAATGAATGAGACGATCGACGTGGTCCCAATCTCTCTTGGCAATATCACCAGTGATGACGGGAATATTCTGGTCTCGCGCAATTTCTTTTAGGTGTTTCATGCAGATGGAACCGTAGCCTTTATTGGCTGGACCTTTAATATCGCCGATGTGAATCGTTTCTTCTTCGGAAAAAGTTGCATGAATCGAGAAATCCCAAACGCCGTCAAACCTGGTTTCACAATCGTTTACCATTACTTTGCACTGATTCCCATCATTTTGCGCATAGACTATGACCCAATTGTCTTCTTTCGTTTGATCGATGCCAAGGACATCCCATTTTTTTGCGATTTCCTTCATGCTTTGCTGCATTCTGAACATCTGTATTTCAAGCTGATCGATTTCTTCCTTAAGCTCTGATTTTGATTTTTCCTGTTGATCTACAAGCGCTTCAGCGAAAATGGACATGTATATGTCACCTTCCTTGGGCATGTTTGTTATTGTATAATCTATCCGTTCATACTTTTCACACAGTGAACCATTTTACTAAAAAATATCGTAAGCTTCAACTGAATAATAATCGAGCGATGGTCTCGTGTGAATAAATATGCAAGAAAAACATTTATTTCAACCTTTTTCGCTTGGTCAGTGAATAAAAAAACATCCTGTGAAATTAAATTACATATAGATTGGAGAGTTTTACAACATGCAGACATTATGCATCATCCCATCAGGCAAGCCGAAGATTTGGGACCGAACACCAGGGGCAGGTCCAGTGCCGGCACATGACGCCTATGTAGGAACCTTGCATTCATTATGTCAAAAATATGCAAGAACTCACTTTGAGCAGTGGATTATTCTTTCCCCAAAGTACGGATTTTTGCTTCCGGGTGAACTCGTTCCTTCTACATATGATTTATCATTTTCGAGGAGAGGGGATCAGGAATATACCATTTCCATTGAGGAGCTAAATGCACAGGCAACGGAGAAGTACTTGGATGCATTTCCGGAAATCGTGATGCTCGGTGGAAAGAAGTTCAAACCGATAATCGAGACATGTTTTCCGACTGCCGTACATTTCCATTACCCCTTATTTGGCACAAGAGGAATTGGGGATATGCAGGCTATGCTGAAGGATGCCTTGTTAAATAATGAAAAGCTCCATGAATGAGAATGGAAACATTTGGGTGCGCAGCTTGAATTTGGATTGCGGGAGGGGAGTGTGCCCGGATTATTTGCAATGACCTGTACTTTTCTTGCTTGTGATGAATATGTTTGAATTAGGCAGTCTAGCCAGGCTGCTCAAATTAAACATCGTGGCGAGAGGGGAAGAGGGATATGTCGGATTCAACTTTGATTATTGTCGCTTTAGCCGGTGTTTGTTTGCTATTATTCTTAGTCATACGTACAAAATTACATGCCTTTGTTGCACTTATGCTCGTAAGTTTATTAGTGGGGATAGCTGCAGATATGCCGCTCTCTGGTGTCCTGGCTTCCATCCAAAATGGGATGGGGGGAACGCTCGGGTTTGTGGCAGTGGTTGTCGGATTGGGAGCCATGCTAGGCAGGATGCTGGAAGTTTCAGGTGGAGCTGAACGGCTTGCGCAATCGTTAATCGACAAATTTGGCGAGAACCGCGCACAATGGGCCTTGGGGATTGCTGGTTTTATCGTGGCTGTACCGGTCTTTTTTGATGTAGGATTCATTATTCTCGTGCCGATAATCTACGGATTGGCCCGGAAAACAGGAAAATCACTTTTGTATTATGGAATCCCACTTTTGGCAGGTCTTGCAGTAGCTCACAGCTTCATCCCGCCGACCCCTGGTCCGATTGCGGTTGCCAACCTTATCGGAGCAGACCTTGGGTGGGTCATCTTATTTGGGGTGATTGCAGGTATTCCAGCCATGATCATTGCGGGACCGTTGTTTGGAAAATATATTTCGGAAAAAATCAAGGCAGACATTCCTGAATACATCAAAGTCGAACAAAGCTACAAGCATCCGCTGCCAAGCTTCCGTCTTGTTGCCGGCTTGGTGTTTACCCCGATCATTTTGATTTTGTTGAATACCGTCTCCGGAGTGCTATTGGATAAAGGCAATGGATGGAGAGAGTTTTTAACCTTTCTTGGCCATCCCTTTGTCGCATTGACCATTACGGTTTTGCTTGCCTTCTATTATTTAGGCTCAAAAAGAGGCTATTCAAGGTCCGAAGTCCAGGAAATTGCTACCAAAGCGCTCGAGCCAGCAGGAATCATTATTCTTGTCACCGGTGCAGGTGGTGTGTTTAAACAAGTATTGATCGATTCAGGTGTCGGCCAGGTGATCGGCGACATGATGGGAAATTCAGGACTGCCGCCGATCGTACTTGCATTTTTGATTGCTTCCGTCGTTCGGGTGGCGCAGGGATCGGCGACGGTTGCCATGGTAACTTCCGCCGGTTTGATAGCCCCGCTGATTTCCAGTCTAGGATTGGAGGGGCCGGTCCTTGGTCTGATCGTTATTGCGATTGCCTCAGGTGCAACCATTCTTTCCCATGTGAATGATTCTGGATTCTGGCTGGTCAACCGCTATTTTGGCATGGACGTGAAGGATACCCTGAAATCATGGACCGTAATGGAGACGTTGATTGCGGTTGTTGGCTTTGCAGTTGTCTTTGTTCTAGGTCTGTTTATCGCTTAAAAAGATATATAAGAAATGGCTGCCTGCAGGAAGGGCAGTCATTTTTGATATCGTTTGCAACCGACTACAAAAAATCAAGTCTGATAAGATCGACATTTTTCCAGGAGCACATAACCATGAAAGCAGCTTATAGATATGTTTCCAATATTCTAACAAGGTGCCAATCCAAGCGTTTTATGTTATAGTACATAGGTGTAAATATTAGAAGAACTCTGCCTTCTATGGCAGGAGAGGTTCGTGAACTCCCTCTATAAAAAACTAAGGAAAAACGATATCTCCTTAGATATGGTTTTTTTACATTTCTTTTAATCAATAGAGTTGTTCTAAGAATCTCTTTCTTCTTCACAATAGTTATGGAGGAGATCGAGGATGATGAAAAAAGGAAAAGCAATTGTAGTATTCAGTGGAGGACAAGATAGTACGACTTGCCTCTTTTGGGCTCTTCAAAGATTTGAGGAAGTCATTGCAGTAACATTTGATTATGGACAGCGTCATAACTTGGAGCTTCAATGTGCAAGCGAAATTGCCAAGGATTTAAATATAGAACATCACGTTTTGGATATGTCCCTTCTGAACCAGCTTGCCCCAAATGCCTTAACAAGAAAGGATATGGAAATCAAGCAGGATGAAGGGGAGCTGCCGACAACATTTGTCGATGGACGGAATCTATTATTTCTTTCGTTTGCTGCTGTTTTGGCAAAGCAAAAAGGGGCGAAGCATATCGTAACGGGTGTCTGTGAAACAGACTTCAGCGGGTATCCTGATTGCCGCGATGTATTCGTAAAATCTTTAAATGTAACGCTGAATCTGGCTATGGATTATGAATTTGTAATTGATACACCGCTAATGTGGCTGGACAAAGCTGAAACATGGCAGCTTTCCGATCAATTGGATGCTTTTGACTATGTGCGTGAAAATACATTAACGTGCTATAACGGAATTAAAGGGGACGGCTGCGGAGAATGTCCAGCTTGCCACTTAAGAAAAAGAGGCCTTGATCAATACCTAGCTGCAAAAGAAGGGGGAATGGATTCATGATCCAACAGATTTATCCTTCCGTCGACCATGGCTTCTCATTTGAATTAAACAAGGATTTTCAATTTGCTGCTGCACACTATATTCCAGATGAACGTGCAGGAAAGTGCCATCAAGTGCATGGGCACACTTACTTTGCAAATGTGACTATCGTGGGGGATCAGTTGGATGATACTGGTTTCCTGGTTAATTTCCAACAGATAAAAAAACTGATTCATGATCGATTCGATCATACACTTCTCAATGATGACAGCCTATTCTCGGATGAAGCCCCCGAACAATATCCGACGACAGAAATAGTGGCACAATCCATCTTTGAAGTGATCCAAAATCATTTGGATGAGCTGGAGAATAAGCCGCGTTGTGTACAGGTTTTCCTCAGGGAAACACCTACCAGCTATGTTGTTTACCGGCCAAAAAGAGGTGGGAAGAATGAATAAATTCCCTGTGCTCGAAGTTTTCGGCCCTACCGTCCAAGGGGAAGGAATGGTAGTCGGCCAAAAAACGATGTTCGTGCGGACTGCAGGATGCGATTATTCCTGTTCATGGTGTGACTCCGCATTTACATGGGATGGTTCTGCCAAAGATGAAATCAAAATGATGACGGCAGAGGAAATATTTCATCAGCTGAAAATGATTGGAGAAGACCGCTTCTCCCATGTAACGATTTCCGGGGGAAACCCTGCCTTATTGAAGAACCTTCATGAACTTGTAGGTTTGCTGCATGAAAACGGAATAGAAGTTGCGTTGGAAACCCAAGGAAGCAAGTGGCAGGATTGGTTCCTCCATATTGACGACCTGACCATTTCTCCTAAACCACCAAGTTCTTTGATGAAAACCGACTTTCACATCCTAAGCGAAATCATTTCCCGTTTACAGGAAAATCGAAGCAATTTCAGTCTAAAAGTGGTCATCTTCAATGAAGAAGATTTTGTTTATGCAAAAGATGTGCATAAGCGTTATCCTGATGTTCCCTTTTATTTGCAAGCTGGTAATGATTTACTTGCGGAAGATGACGACGGAAAGCTGCTTCAGCATCTGGTCAAAAGATATGAATGGCTTATCGAACAAACGATGGGCAGCAGCGACTTGAACAATGTACGTGTATTGCCGCAGCTTCATACGTATGTATGGGGAAATAAAAAAGGGGTTTGACACCTCATGGACTCAGGCTGTCATGAAATTCATGGCAGCCTTTTTTATGTTTCAATCTCATGATAATTTAATGCTGGTTTATTTTTCATTAAAAATAGGGAAACTGCATTTGTAAGGGGAATTAATGAATGATAAATTGCTCCTGTGGAGGTGGGGGATGAACAGCGTAAATTTATTAAAAGAGATGGGTCTCCGTTTTTTTACTTTGAGAGTATATGATTTATCTGCTCAAATGGCCTATTATTTTTTACTTTCCGTGTTTCCATTTCTGCTCCTCATTTATTCCCTTGTCGGTTATATCCCGATTCAAGAAAATGCGATTCTTGAGATGATTAAACCGTATGCACCTGAAAGCACCTATCGCCTGATAAACGATACTTTGGCATATACAGTGACGGAACATAAAGGCAATCTATTATCATTGAGCCTGTTTTTTACGTTATGGTTATCCTCAATGGGCTTCCAAAGCATGAAAAGAGTCTTGAATGAGGCGTATGGCATCAAAGGGAAGCATCATTTTCTGAAAGAGGTATTGGAAGGACTCATCATGACGGTCGGGTTTATGTTTGCCATCTTAATATCTGTTTTTGTCCCTGTCATTGAACGCCTTTTGCGCCACACGCTTAATGAAGCCATTCCGATGGAGCAATTTTATAAGCTTCAATTGATCGTCCAATGGGGAATGGGAAGTCTCTTTTTATTATTGTTTTTTCTAATCCTCTTTTATTTTTCTCCAAACATAAAGCTGGAATGGAGCACGGTCATTCCGGGGGCGGTGTTCTCTACTATATGCTGGCAGCTTGTATCATTGGGTTTTGCCGCATATGTAAAGGAAAATAATTACTCTGTTTTGTATGGACAAGTAGGAAGCATCGTCGTTTTGATGCTGTGGTTTTATCTGTCTGCCATGATCATCATCCTTGGGGGAATATTGAATGCAATCATTTCAACCGGAGCGGATTAGAGGAAATTTTACCGGAAAATAAGCTTCAAATTCGGAAAGCAAAACATACTTTACCATAGATGTTTATCTTGGTAAGGGAGGAAAATGATAAATGAACAACCACCCGATGCAGTTTCCGAACTATAGTGTGCACCCACACTATTGGCCTTATTCCGGTGTTGAAGCTAATGGCAATTTCGATGTTAGGGATTTAGAAGAACAGATATACCGTCCGGATGATGCAGAAGATGCACCCCCTGGACCTCCACCGGCTCAGGTTCCACAGGTGCCCGCTCAATTTAAGTCAGGACAGCAGCAATCAGATCAGCTGAGAAGATGGATGTGTAATTGTCTGGGGCAGTGGGGATACATGGGATTGCGCCGCCCGGGAAGGGATTTTTGGTTCTACCCGACAGAAATCCGCAAGAACGGCGTATCCGGATATACATGGAACCGTGGACGCAGGCAAAAGGTCAGTTATCGATATAATCAAATCCGGAATTTCATGTGCTTTGGTTGAAAAAGAAAAACAGCCCCCCAATGGTTCGTTGAAACGAACCACTGGGAGGCTTGTATTTTATAATCTTTTAAGGGATATGGCACTTCTCATTTTCTTGAGTGCTTGCTTTCCTTCACTTTGTCTCTTGGTCATGATATTTACATAAAGTGCATCGATCAAGGTAAGCTGCGCGATCCTTGAAGATAGTGCTTCGGATCGGTAATCTGTTTCATCCGAAACCGTATATAATGGGATGTCCACACTTTTGCTTAAAGGGGATTTTCCATAATTGGTTATTCCGATTGTTGTCGCACCTGCGTCTTTTGCTATTTTCAATACCTCGAGAATATCAGTCGTCGACCCGGAGTGGGAGATGAAAACGGCGCAATCATTTTTTGTGAGCTGTGAGGCTGTCATCAATTGAATGTGGCTGTCATTCGACGCATACACGGTAAGCCCGGTTCGGATGAATTTATGATAAGCGTCCATGGCGATGATCCCAGAACCGCCATTGCCAAAAAAATCAATCCTATTAGCGGAACAAATCATATTCACCGCAGACTCTAAAGCGCTTTCATTTGTGATATGCAGAGTATCCTCTATCGTCTTCATGTTCGATCGAAACACTTTTTCGGTAATCGTCTGAACTGTGTCCTCTTCAGTTATTGTCTCATGTATATCCTTGATGGGGGTGACGATTTCTGAAGCGAGGGCAATCTTCATTGCTTGATACCCCTTAAAACCGATCCGTTTACAGAAACGGAAGACAGTCGAATCGGCAACACCAAGATCCTCTGCCAGCTGATTGATTGTACTATGGATGATTTTATCAGGGTTCCCCAGTATATAATCAGCGATTTTCTTCTCTGTATCACTGAACTGAGAATAATGAGAACGAATGCTGGCTATACAATATTGTTGGTTCAAAATAATCCTCTCCTGTAAGGGCTTTCTATAAAATATTATACAGAAGATGAAGAAAAAGAAAAATATTTTTTTGAAAACGGTTGCAAAAGAAAAATATTTTTCTATAATAGAGTTAACAGAGAAAAAAATTCTTTTAAAAACATTAAATATTACTATAAAAATATGAAAATGATGATTTTTGAAAGGGCTTTCTCTAGAATGATAGAAAATTTTTTTCTTTTAAGTTAATAGAAACTAGATCGGGGGAAAAACGAAATGTCAGATTCTACATTAATTTTAGTAGCGTTAGCCGGAATTTTCTTATTATTATTTCTTGTCATGAAAACAAAGCTGCACGCATTTGTATCTTTGCTTTTAGTGAGCTTGCTGGTAGGTATTGGCGCAGGCATGCCGCTCGGCGATGTTGTGAAAACCATTGAGAAAGGAATGGGGGGAACACTCGGTTTCGTAGCAGTGGTCGTTGGTCTCGGGGCAATATTTGGCAGGATGCTTGAAGTATCTGGGGGAGCAGAAAGACTGGCTCAAACATTGATCGGGAAATTCGGTGAAAAAAATGCTCAATGGGCATTAGGGATTACTGGATTTTTAGTTGCAATTCCTGTATTCTTTGATGTTGGATTCATCATTCTTGTTCCGATTGTTTACGGATTGGCTAAGAAAACAGGTAAATCATTATTGTATTATGGAATTCCATTATTGGCTGGATTAGCGGTCACACACAGCTTCATTCCGCCAACTCCAGGGCCTATAGCCGTTGCAAATCTGATTGGCGCCGATTTGGGCTGGGTAATCCTATTCGGGGCGATTGCTGGGGTTCCAGCTATGATCTTGGCTGGCCCGGTTTTTGGTAAGTACATAGCCAAGAAGATTCATGCAGAAATGCCTGAATATATGAAAGAACATGCTAATACGGATAAAATCTATAGTAAAGATTTGCCGAGCTTTGCACTGGTTGCATCATTGATATCCATTCCACTAGTATTGATTTTATTGAATACATTTACTGGTGCAATACTTCCTGAAGGTAATAAAGTACGTACATTCTTTACCTTTTTAGGTCATCCATTCGTGGCATTGACAATCGCTACGATATCAACTTTCATTTTATTGGGAACGAAGCGCGGATATTCCCGTGACGATGTTCAAGAAATCGCAACAAAAGCACTCGAGCCAGCTGGAATCATTATTTTGGTCACTGGTGCCGGCGGTGTGTTCAAGCAAGTATTAATTGATTCAGGTGTTGGTGATGTTCTCGGAAACATGATGGCAGGTTCAAGCTTGCCGCCGATTTTGCTGGCTTTTATCATTGCAACGATTGTTCGGGTTGCCCAAGGGTCTGCGACAGTAGCGATGGTCACTGCAGCAGGATTGATATCACCGGTAATCAGCACTTTAGGGCTAGAAGGTCCAGTTCTTGGCCTGATTGTAATTGCGATTGCATCAGGTGCAACAATCTTCTCGCATGTAAATGACTCTGGTTTCTGGCTGGTCAACCGCTACTTCGGTCTTGATGTCAAAGATACATTGAAATCTTGGACAGTGATGGAATCGATAATCGCGGTGGTAGGATTCATCACCGTATTTGTAATCGGATTATTTATTGCATAATATAGACTAATAGAGGAATATGAAAGGAAGTGTGGCATCTTTGCCGCTCTTCCTTTCTTCAACTAGGAGGCAGTCAAATGAAAAACAATGTAAAACCTTATATGATCGGTGTCGATATCGGGACTACAAGTACAAAAGCGGTCCTATTTAAAAAAGACGGCAGTGCTCTGAGCAGACATGCAGTTGAATACCCCTTATTAACCCCTAATCCTGCGACTGCCGAACAAGATCCGGATGAAATATTCCGTGCGGTGCTGGCCTCGATTAAGGGCTGTATCGATGAAACGGGCATCAGACCTGAAGATATCGAGTTTGTGTCATTCAGTGCTGCGATGCACAGTTTGATTTTAGTGGACGAAAATGGTACTCCCCTTACGAAGTCAATAACTTGGGCAGATAATAGAAGTGCGGCCTGGGCTGAGAAATTAAAGAATGGCAATGGCCACGATATTTATTTGCGTACGGGTACTCCCATTCATCCGATGTCGCCATTGGTCAAGATTCTCTGGCTAAATGAAGAACATTCTGAATTGATTTCGAAGGCAGCCAAATATATTTCCATTAAGGAATATGTTTTTTATAAATTATTTGGTGTTTATGTTGTGGATCATTCCATTGCGTCAGCAACAGGGATGTTCAACTTAAACGAATTGGATTGGGACGAAGGGGCTCTCGCCTTGATCGATGTAACCAAAGATAAATTATCTGAACCTGTTTCGACAACATATGCTTTAGAAGGGCTCTCGGAGGAGCATGCATCACTTATGGGGTTGACACGCCGCGTTCCATTTATCGTGGGGGCGAGTGATGGCGTATTATCCAATCTGGGAGTGAACGCAATTGATCCTGGTGTTGTGGCTTTGACGATCGGGACAAGCGGTGCAATACGGACCGTCTCCGATCATCCTGTGACGGATCCTAAAGGCAGGATCTTTTGTTATGCGTTGACTGAGAATCATTGGGTAATCGGCGGACCTGTGAACAATGGAGGAATGATCTTCCGCTGGGCGAAGAATGAATTGGCAGCATCAGAGATTGAAACGGCAAAAAGACTTGGAGTCGATCCATACGATTTATTGACTGAAATGGCCGACAAAGTTGGACCAGGTTCCGAAGGCTTACTTTTCCACCCATATTTGGCTGGTGAAAGGGCACCTTTATGGAATGCAGATGCGCGAGGATCTTTCTTCGGCCTTGGCTTGCATCATAAGAAGGAACATATGGTCAGAGCAGTGTTGGAAGGAATAGTCATGAATTTATATACCGTTCTATTGGCACTCGGAGAGTTGGTCGGGGAACCGAAGCAGATTCAAGCAACCGGTGGCTTTGCAAGGTCACAAGTTTGGAGACAATTGCTTGCGGACGTTTTCGGACATGAAGTGACCGTACCGGAAAGCTTTGAAAGTTCATGCTTGGGAGCTGTTGTGCTGGGGATGTATGGTATGGGTGAAATAAAAGATTTTTCTGTGGTCAAAGAGATGGTTGGCTCAGTTCATTCACACAAGCCAAGTTCCGAAGCTGCTGAGATTTATGAGGAATTGATTCCGATGTTCATCAGGATTTCCCGATTATTGGAACAGGAATATAGCGAAATTGCGAAATTCCAGCATAAATATGTGACCAAATGATTCTGTTTCAGTTTGTAAGCTAAAGAGGTTTGACATAATTTATTCACTCCACTCTAGAGAAGAACAAAGTAAACAAAAAACATGTTGTTAGTTTCTATTACACCGCTGTCCCGCGCAAGACTTCGCTTTCCGCGGGCGGCCGGAGTCTTCGTCTTGCACTCCAATCAACAGCTGGAATATGCTAAAAACAACAAACACGCTTTAACATGAAGACCCGAACGAATGCGAAATCTAAGGGAAGATTTCGCATTATAGTTCGGGCTTTTCTTCGTCAAAAATACTTTTGTCCATCTTCTTTGTCATCTTTAGGTTTGGTTCAATTGGATGGCAATAAAGGGGGATCCCTACAGAGCAGCGACTTCAAATCCTTGACTTTGGAATGTATCTTTCAGCATTTTGGAAAATGATAAGGCATGGTTGCCATCGCTGTGAAGGCAAATAGTATTTCCTTTTAAAGGGATGACGCTGCCGTCTACGGTTTTCACGCGTTGATGAGTCATAATTTCCATAGATTGCTCTATGCATTGGTTAATATCGGTGATCATGGCACGTGGATGATTCCTGGGAGTCAATGTGCCATCGTGTTGGTATGTGCGGTCGGCAAAAATCTCATACCCGACTTGGAGACCGATTTTTTCCGCAGAGTGGGTCAGTTCACTTCCTGAGAGACCGTAAAGGATCAGTGATGAATCGAAATCATGGACCGCTTTCACGATTGCTTCTGCCAGAGTTCGATGCACTGCTGACATATTATATAGTGCACCGTGTGGCTTTACATGGTGTAATCTACGTCCGTACCTCCTTAAAAATGCTTCGAGGGCGCCGATTTGATACGTTGTGATACAATAGGCATCTTCTGGTGTGATTTCCATTTTTCTTCTTCCGAATCCGACAAGGTCGGGAAGGCCGGGATGTGCCCCGATCGCCACTTTGTTTTCTACTGCCAATGCAATGGTCTCAGCCATTACATTTGGATCGCCGGCATGGAATCCGCACGCAATATTGGCTGATGTTACATGCGGCATAATATCCCGGTCATTTCCTTGTTTATATTGGCCAAAACTTTCTCCTATATCACAATTGAGATCGATTTTCTTCGTCAAGTTTCCCACTCCTCATGATTTGGCGGTAACAGCAAAACTCAGCTGTGACATCAGTTTATTCTCTTCCTTAATTAATCTTTGCGCTTCTTTAACGGAAATGAACTCGAATGACAATGTGTCCCCAGGTTTTTTTTGGGCCAAAGCGTGCAAATCACGGCTGATGACCTGGGCTATTTTAGGATATCCTCCGGTCGTTTGACGATCGGCCATCAGTACAATTGGAGCACCTGATGGGGGGACCTGGATGCTTCCCATTGTGACGCCTTCCGTTAAAAGTTCATTTTTGCTTAATCTTGAAAGGTTTGGACCTTGCAGTCGTATGCCCATCCGGTCTGATTGGGGAAGGACAGTAAATTTCTCTTCGAAGAACCGGTGTCGGCTTTCTTCGGAAAACCAATTGTATTGCAATCCTTCATTGACGCGGATCGTTTTTTGTTCCAGATAAGTGAAAAGACTGGCTGATGCTTTCCAGCCGGAATGAATGCTGGATTTCAAATGGGTGGCCTTCAGTTCAATCACATCGCCCCTCTTGAATCTTCTTCCATTTAATCCTCCGCGCTGCATTTTCATGTCTGTAGAGCAGCTTCCCAGGAATGTTTCAGAGATGATGCCTCCTTTAACTGCAATATAAGCCCTTGCACCATTGGAGGCGTTGTTTAATTTTAATATATCACCTTGATTCACGTGTAGCGGACTCCCCATTTCCACTTTTTTGTCATTTAATAAGGGGTGGAAGTCGGCGCCGCATAAAGCGATAAGTGCGGATTGTCTGAATTGCAGGTGCGGTCCGGCAAGTGTGGCCTCAATGGTAGGTTCATCCACATCATTTTCAACAAGCACATTTGCAGCGGAGTGTGCGAATTTGTCCATTGCACCGCCGATCATTACACCCAAATTCTGATACCCTATACGCCCGAGATCCTGAATCGTTGTCAGCAGCCCTGGCTTAAGAACCAAAATCCCCATTTCAATCTTCCCCCCAATTAATAAATTCATTTTCAGATATAGGAAAAAACTGAACCTGATATCCGGGTTTCAATAAGGCAGGAGTTTCATTATTTGGGTTAAAGAGGTCTACTGGAGTGCGGCCGATAATTTGCCAGCCGCCAGGGCTGGAAACAGGGTATATTCCTGTCTGAATCCCAGCTATGCCGACAGATCCTTTTGGAATGGAGGTTCTCGGCGTGTTCTTTCTGGGCATGGCGATTTTTGGATCGACTTCCCCCATAAAAGGAAACCCTGGTGTGAATCCAAGGAAGTAAACCAAATATTTTTTTTGACAGTGCCTTTTGACGACTTCATCTACAGAAAGATTGTTATATTTCGCCACTTCTTCGAGGTCTTTTCCCCATTTCAAGTCATAGCAGACGGGGATTTTGATCAATTCCTTATTCAACTGAAGCTGTGAAGGATCATCTGTTAAAGCATCGGATACTTTAGTTCTCACAATTTCGAATGGATATTCGCCATCTACTTTCAGGGGATTATAATGGATGGTTAATGTACAAAAAGCAGGAACGACCTCTGTGATCGCTGGTATTTGTGCATCTATAATCTGCTCGGCAGCCCAATGGACAAGCCTATTGATCTCATTTGAAATTTCATTTGTAAAGGAAACGATCATTGCTTGATCTCCCAATGGAGCAATATAATAGAAAGAAGCCAATATCGAACGCCTCATTTCGCTAAATTTTCTGACAGTAATAGTGTTATCGTATCAAATTCACTAAGGACGTTCAATCCGTTATGCTGCAACTTGTAAACTATGATTCTCTGAATGTAGAAGGATTCCAGGATTATAGGTTGAATTCTATGAAAATATTTGATTCTCATGAAATTTTAATCTTGTTTTCATTGGATTTTCTTTTTAGTGTTTTATGATGACTATGGTGTTCAGTTAGGACAAGGATGGAAAACCCCTTTTTTATTAAGGATTGGATTGACTCTCAAGAAGACGCCGAGCAACCTTGCAGCCAACTCGGTGGATCTCTTTTGTGTTAATCTCGATAATACCCATTCTAAAGTTTCTGCTTTGGTTGATTAAGACAGGCTCTTATGGTGAGTCTGTCTCGATCAGCCTCTTTTTTTATTTGTTTATCAGGTGATTTTCATGTAATTTTAATGTTTATTTGTCAAAATGAAGATAATTATAGAAGGAGGCGCATGGATATGTTTTGGTTAAGACTCATTCCGATTGCATTCTTCGGTTTATCGGCTATTTCTTTAATTGCTTTTCAATCAGTTGAAATCATTCATGCTTTTACCGATTTAATTTTTCAAAAAAGTCGATTAAAATAGTAGGTAAGAGATTTATTTGTCTATAAAGCAGGTGTGTACAGAATGAAAAGAGTCTTAATAATAGAAGATGAAAAGAATTTGGCTAGGTTCATTGAGCTGGAACTTCAATACGAGGGTTATGAAACAATCGTTTGCAATGATGGCAGGGAAGGGCTGCAGCTGGCATTGGATCAGGAGTGGGATGTGATTCTGCTCGATTTAATGCTGCCCAGCTTGAACGGGATGGAGGTATGCAGAAGGATTCGCCATGCAAGACAAACTCCGATCATGATGATCACAGCACGTGACAGCGTAATGGATCGTGTTTCTGGATTGGATCATGGTGCTGATGATTATATCGTCAAACCATTTGCAATCGAGGAACTGCTGGCAAGGTTGAGATCGGTGTTCAGAAGAATGGAGACTGCGGCACCCCAAAAGCATTCCATCACGACTTACAGCTATCGGGATATTACATTGGAAAAAGAATCACGAATTGTAAAAAAAGGTGAAGAAGTGATCGACCTCACCAAAAGGGAATATGAATTGCTTCTCACGCTATTGGAAAATGAAAATATAGTCATGACCCGTGAAGCTTTGTTAAATAAAATTTGGGGCTATGAAACTGAGGTTGAAACGAATGTGGTGGATGTCTATATCCGTTATCTCAGAAATAAAATCGATGATCCCGACGAAGAGAGCTATATCCAGACCGTAAGGGGAACGGGTTATGTGATGAGGAAATGAATAAGTTCATGGAGTGGATCAATAATCGTTCCCTAAAGGTCAAATGGTCGATAGGAGCTAGCGCTGCCATCTTTTTCACTTTTTTTATTTTTAGTTTTTTTCAATATCATGTGATCAGCAATTGGCTTTTGAACGAAGAAGAAAACAATGTCCGCCAAGTTCTAGATGAATTGGCGATTTTTTATAAACAGCGTGGACCGAATATCACAATGTCTGATATTTATGACAGTGAAGATTTAATTAAACAAATCGTGGAGAAAAATCAGACCATCCGAATCACGGATACATCAGGGAAAGAGGTCTTTGTGGTTCAGAGTGATCAAGAGCCTTCTTATTATATTCCATTTCAGCCTGTAAACGAAAAAACAATCATGCAGCTTCAAACTAACGGGAAGAAATTATATGTAGGAAGGATGCCCATTGAATCAAGGCAATTCAATGGATATGTCGAGGTCATTTATCCATTGACAAGGTACCACCAAATGATGAGAAACTTATGGTTTGTCATGAGCATGTTCGGCTTGGGTGCTCTGGTGTTGAGTGCACTCTTCGGTTTCCTGATGGCCAAGAACTTCTTAAAGCCATTGCAGAGGCTGTCCAATACGATGAGGGCCATCCAGAGGAGGGGATTCCATCAAAGAATGGAATCGAGTCCGTCACAGGATGAAATTGGAGATCTCACCGTGATTTTTAATGAAATGATGGATAAGCTTGAAAAATCCTTTGCTCAGCAGAAACAGTTCGTCGAAGATGCATCCCATGAATTACGCACCCCGATTCAAATTATGGAAGGTCATCTTTCATTATTGAATAGATGGGGGAAAAAGGATCAATTGATATTGGATGAATCACTCTTGGCATCCCTCCAGGAGCTTGATCGAATCAAATACTTGGTACATGAGCTTCTGGAGTTATCCCGTGCCGAGCAAATTCAAAAAGGCGACGGGGAAGTGTCTGCGGATATTGTCGCTACAATTGAAAGAGTGCTGAAAAACTTTCAGCTGCTTCATAAGGAGTTTACTTTCATATTTGATACGAGAGGGAACTTGACGCATCAAGTGGGTATCAGCGAACATCATTTAGAACAGATTCTAATCATCTTATTGGATAATGCCGTAAAGTATTCCGATAAGGAAAAAGATATTTCCATTACGATTGAAGAGATAGAAGAGGATGTCAAGGTCGTTATTGAGGATCACGGGATTGGAATTCCAGAAGATCAGCTATCAAGTATCTTTCATCGGTTCTTCCGTGTGGACAAAGCGAGAAGCAGGGAAAAAGGAGGCAATGGATTGGGGCTCGCCATTGCGAAGCAAATTATTGAGGGATATGGGGGCTCCATTTCTGCTCAAAGCAAAGTGGGAAAAGGAACAAAAGTACAATTTATTTTGCCTTTCCGTCATGGCGGCCAGTGAGGATCATTTCTTCACTGGTTTTTCTTTGAGATTTTTTTGAACGGAGCGAATCTTCTTATTTGTCTTTTCTAATTTTTCTTCCACCTTTCTCGGCATCATGTTCAACTTCGGCCCTTGAGGTGGGGAAGTTGGAGCGGAATCCTCATCCTTTTCAGTCTTTCCTTCATAGCTTGTTCCGATATTTAATTTGCCTGTAAGCTCCTTTATGCCGAGCTGGCCAAAATTATTGCTGTATTGGAGCTGCTCCACAATTATTTTATCCACTTGGAGTGTTTCAATCTGAATGTTTGGCTGGTTAGGAAGCTTTTTAAGCGACTCCAGTGTTTGGTCGATATGTTCCTTCCATTGGCTTAAGGCAGTATATGATTCAGCAACATGATCCAGCTTCTTTTCCAGTTGTTTTATCTTTTTCTTCTTTCCCCAGGTAAACATCTCATGCCTCCTATGGCTCCTCCACCTCGTCGATCTGGATTGACATTTTATTTTGATGTCTTTGGAAAGGGCATTGAATGGTTAAAACGCCATTTTGAATGGAAGATTTGATGGAGTGGGCTTTCATTTCATAAGGCAAAAAAATTTTCTTTTCAAACGCTTTATTCAGCCTTTCCTTTTTGTGATATCGAATGGAAGGTTGGAAGTTTCTGAATGCACTTCTGATCAAAATATATTTCTCTTCATATGTGATTTCAATCTGATCTTTTTTCAGACCTGGGACTTCTACTTCAATGATGAAAAGATCATCCTTTTCATAAACATCACAGAGGGGAAACGTTGAATTCCCTTGAAAGACTTCTCTTTTTTGATCAGCTGATTGAGGAAAGGCTCCGAACAATTCATCACTGGCCGTACTTTGATCGAAAACTTGATGCCAGAAATTTTCTGATTGGTATTGTTTAGTCAAATCAAGCCACTGCTTGAGTTTTTCCATGTCCATATATTCAACTCCCTTAAAAGGTCCTTTACACTATTTTATTGGTAAAAAGAATACTTCATGATTCTTCAGCGGAATAAAATAAAATATTTCGGAGGGCGGGCGGTGATCCCCACGGAGTCTCGCAACTGCCGCTCCAATCAACATCGTATGATGAGTTATTTTAAAGAAAATCTGTTGACACACTCATCTTTAAAAAACAGCTTTTAAAAAAGAAAAACGCCTCAGACTTTTTCAGAGACGTCAACTTCAGTGAACTGCATATCTAGGCTTTTGGGAATCTTGATTTCCAAAATACCCTCTTTATATTGTGCATATGACCCTTTTTTCTTGACGAGGGAAGGCAAGGTGACCACATGGCGGTCCCCTAACTTTGGCATATTTTCGATGATTGCCTGATTGGAAGTATGGTATACCCGCATATGACTGATGCTTTCATCTTCCTTGACAGGAATGCGTACATAAACATCTTCGAACGTTTCGAAAACCTGGGCGTCGATGGATGACGATGCCTGTGGCCTTTGCTCTTTTTGCTGCTGAAAGAATGGATTCATTTGCTTCATCAAATCATCGGGATTGAACATGGACTGCATTTGGCCAGGGAATAGTTTGGACATCATCCCTTCCACATATCCCTCGACTTCTTCCGGTTTCATCTGCTTCATTACATTTTTCGTGTCTTTATTGAATGGAAACATCATATTCCATGGAAACATAGTTGGTCATCCTTTCCTAAAAACAACAATTAACCAGAAACAAGCCTTTCTTAAACAAATATCCAAAATCAAATTTGGGACGTAATCGGTGCCGATGGGTTTGCAATTTGGTCCTGCTGGCTAAAGTTTGTATCAATATAGTTGTTTCCAACTATCGCTCCAACTGCGGATAAGTCACCGAATCCAAATGTTGCCCCGATCCATTTAGAGTTGGCGGTATGGCTGTTATGAACAGTTGCACCTAAATTTATGTTCGCATTATTGGCCAATCCATTGGTTTTAATATTAAATACATTTATTTGAAATGGCATGGTCCTCCCCCTTTAGAGCGACCTTAATTACATTTGGCTGGAAATGACAGGTGAAGGGTTGGCGATATCGCCTTGATCGTTTAAATCAGGATCGATATAGACATTCTCCATCGCTGAATTTGTAGCAGCAAAATCCCCATAGGCTGAATTTTGTCCTTGCGATTTAGAGTTTGCTGTAGGAGCGTTGTGGAGGGCTTCACCGATATTGATAGAGCCGTTGTTGGAGACGCTGTTCACTTTCAGGCTGAAGATGTTGATCACTGTCTGCATCCACACACATCCTTTTCTCATGATGGTGTATTCTATGCAGATACATGCCCATACGTTCGTTGAAAACAAGTAGGGAAGATCTATAAAATATATGACTGGGGATTTTTGTTTGCAAAAGGTGGAAAAGGGTAGACTTTAAAGTAAAGAAAAAATTGTCAGTTGCGTCTATTCGAAAAATAAAGAAAATAAGACAATATTCGAAAAAAAAGTTGGTTTTTTAAGGCAATAGTAGTAAGATGGTTAATGAAAAAAATAGCTAGTTTCCTAGTGTCGATAGAAGGTGGAACAGAAAGAAGAAAAACGAATGAATTGTTATT
Source organism: Falsibacillus albus (assembly GCF_003668575.1). Lineage (NCBI taxonomy): Bacteria > Bacillati > Bacillota > Bacilli > Caryophanales > Bacillaceae > Falsibacillus > Falsibacillus albus. The sequence goes on from NZ_RCVZ01000006.1 coordinate 53,257, forward strand.
TCAGAATAATCGATGATTTCAGCAGCTTTTTTCTTCGTCTATGAAGAAAAACTGGCATCAAAACGCTGAATGACGGTTCAAACTTTTTGTATAAAAATTTGTTTTAAGCCTTTATCTTGACGCTTTAGAGTGATAAAATACATGTGAAAGCGTTTTTATTTCTACATTGAAATAATAATTACATAAACATCTATTCATTATTAATGAATCCATGAATGTAATCCTTATCGAAAATTATTCAAGGTAATATGGTTGGAGGTTTTTCATGATGAGAAAACAAACATCGAACCAAGGAGAACCATGGCAAAATTTATATGGTCCTAACCTCGGGTACGTGATGGAGGTATTTGAACAATACCAACAAGACCCGGAAAGTGTCGATCCTGAAATGAAGGCTTTATTTGAACAGTGGGGACCGCCGTCTGAAGCGATGGCAAACAAAAAGAGAGAAGCTCTTTCAAATCTTCCCGTCAATCCATCTATGTTCAATAAAATTGTCTCCGCAGTCAAGCTGGCAGACAATATCAGAGCATATGGCCATCTGGCAGCAGATATTTTCCCTCTGAAAGATCGTGAAAAGGATACACGCCGCATTGAATTGGCTGCGTTCGATTTGACGGAGGAAGACCTGAAGGGTGTTCCCGTTGAATTTTTATTGCCTGATGCACCTGCACACGTCCGAGATGGATTGGATGCAATCAATCATCTGAAGGACGTTTATACGAAAAAATTGGCTTTTGAATTCCATCAAGTCCATGACTTGGATGAAAAGAACTGGCTCAGGAAAACAGTTGAATCAGGTGATTTCTTCCCTAATTTTACAAAAGAACATAAAAAAAGTTTATTGACAAGATTGACAGAAGTGGAAGGGTTCGAAAAATTCATCCACCGAACATTTGTCGGCCAGAAAAGATTCTCAGTCGAGGGATTGGATACACTGATCCCAATGATTGATGAAATGATTGGATATTCCGTTCAAAGCGGAGCACGCACCGTCAATATTGGAATGGCGCACCGTGGACGTTTGAATGTGTTGGCGCATGTGCTTGAAAAGCCGTATGAACTTATATTCGCTGAATTCCAGCATGCACCGAATAAAGATTTAATCCCATCAGAAGGTTCTACCGGCATCACATATGGTTGGACTGGAGACGTGAAATATCATCTAGGCGGTGATCGCGAACTTCAAAAAGGTGATTCAGTGAGGGCACGTATAACCCTTGCTAACAATCCAAGCCACTTGGAGGTTGCAAGTCCGATCGTTGTTGGCTATACACGTGCTGCACAGGAAGAGCGGCATGTTGTCGGAGTTCCGGAAAAGGATGGATCTAAATCCTTTGCTATCCTTATCCATGGTGACGCAGCTTTCCCTGGACAAGGCGTCGTTCCGGAAACAATAAACTTGAGCCAGCTTGAAGGCTTCAGTACGAACGGCTCGATTCATATCATTGCCAATAACATGATTGGCTTCACAACGGAAAGCTACGATTCCCGTTCAACTACTTATGCATCCGATACGGCGAAAGGCTTCGAAGTGCCGATCTTGCATGTAAATGCAGATGATCCGGAGGCCTGTCTGGCGGCTGCTTACTTTGCATATGAATATCGAAGACTGTTCAAGAAGGATTTCGTCATAGACTTAATCGGCTATCGACGCTTTGGTCACAATGAGATGGACGAGCCGATGGTGACCAATCCGATGATGTATAAATTGATCCATGATCATCCTACCGTTCGATCATTGTATGCGGATCAATTAGCATCAAGCAGTGTTGTCTCGAAAGAAGAAGCTGAAAAAATAGAAAATGAAATTCAGGAAAGATTGCAGGCTGCATATGACAAAGTCCCTGCAAAAGAAAAAGATCCTGATACTACCATGGAACCGCCGGAAGAAATCGTAAATGGACTTCCTCGCATTGATACTTCCGTCGATGAAAAGGAAATTCGCTCCATCAACAGCCAATTGCTAAATTGGCCGGAAGAATTCAGTCCGTTTAAAAAATTAGCACGGATATTGAAAAGAAGGGAAAACGTATTCGAAGGCGATGGAAAAATCGATTGGGCTCACGCAGAAACCCTCGCATTCGGATCGATCATATCAGATGGTACTCCGATCCGTTTTACAGGACAGGATTCTCAGCGCGGCACATTTGCTCAGCGCCACCTGGTCCTACACGATGAGAAAACTGGTAAGGAACTTGTACCTCTGCATCATTTGGACCAAGCAAAGGCATCCTTTGTCGTTTATAATAGCCCATTGACAGAAGGAGCAGTTGTTGGATTCGAATACGGCTATAATGTCTTCGCACCAGAAACACTCGTTATTTGGGAAGCTCAATTCGGAGACTTTTCAAATGTAGCACAAGTGATGTTTGACCAGTTCATTTCTTCCGGAAGGGCGAAATGGGGACAAAAATCAGGATTGGTCATGCTGCTGCCACACGGCTACGAAGGACAAGGACCTGAGCATTCAAGTGCCAGGATGGAAAGGTTCCTTCAGCTTGGCGCAGAAAATAACTGGACAGTGGCTAATTTGTCGACTGCAGGCCAGTATTTCCATATATTGCGCAGACAGGCTGCGATTTTGCAAAAAGAAGAAGTCAGACCACTGGTCATTATGACTCCTAAATATTTGCTGCGTCATCCATTGGCAGCAGCAGAGGGAGCTGATTTGACCACTGGAGAGTTCAAGCCGGTGCTAGAACAGCAAGGTCTTGGACAAAGCCCTGAAAAAGTCGAGAGAATCGTACTTGGAAGCGGAAAAGTAATGATCGACATTGCGGATCAGCTCAAAGATTCAGAAGAATCCCTTGATTGGCTTCATGTATTGAGGGTGGAAGAAATCTATCCATTCCCAATGGAGGAAATCAAATCACACTTTGAAAAATATCCGAACCTGAAGGAAATCGTTTGGGTACAAGAAGAACCAAAAAATATGGGAGGATGGACTTTTGTCGAGCCTAGGATCGCAGAACTGGCTCCAAATGGCATCAAAGTCGAATATATTGGACGCCGCAGACGTTCCAGTCCGGCAGAAGGAGATCCGACGGTCCACCGCAAAGAACAAGCACGCATTGTAAATGAAGCAATTACCCGTACTGCAAAGAAAGCATTAACGCGATAATTAAGAGGAGGACATCACAGTGGCTGAAATTAAAGTTCCAGAGTTGGCAGAATCAATTACAGAAGGTACGATTGCACAATGGTTGAAACAACCAGGTGATCGTGTTGAAAAAGGGGAATATATCGTTGAGCTTGAAACAGATAAGGTTAACGTGGAAGTTATTTCAGAAGAAGCTGGAGTTATCCAGGAATTAAAAGCCGGCGAAGGGGATACTGTCCAAGTCGGTGAGGTTATTGCTGTTGTCGATGAAAACGGCGAAGCTGGAGCAAGCAAATCTGCTCCTGAATCGGCTGAGAAAGAAGAGCCAAAGAAAGAAGAAAAGGCTGAGGCTCCAAAAACGGAAGAACCTAAATCTGCTGCTGCGGAAGAAGATAAGGCACAAAGACCAATTGCATCTCCTGCTGCCCGCAAGCTTGCCCGCGAAAAAGGCATCGATTTAAATCAGGTTCCGACCGTCGATCCAATGGGTAGAGTAAGGGTGCAAGATGTAGAATCTTATTCAAACCAACCTTCTAAACCGGCTAAGCCTGCAGCTGAAGCGAAAGCTCCTGCTCCGGCAGCCAAGCAAGATGATTCAAAACCTGTAGTCAGGGAAAAAATGTCCAGAAGGCGTCAAACGATTGCAAAGCGCCTAGTGGAAGTCCAACAAACAGCTGCCATGTTAACAACGTTTAACGAAATTGATATGACAGCCGTAATGGAGCTAAGGAAGCGTAAAAAAGATAAATTTTTTGAACAGCACGATGTACGCTTAGGCTTTATGTCATTCTTTACAAAAGCGGTTGTAGCTGCATTGAAGAAGTTTCCATATGTGAATGCCGAAATTCAAGGTGATGAAGTCGTCCTTAAAAAGTTCTACGATGTCGGCGTTGCCGTTTCAACTGATGATGGATTGGTTGTACCGGTTGTACGTGATTGCGATCGCAAAAATTTCTCTGAAATCGAAGGAGACATTCTCAATCTTGCATTAAAGGCACGTGATAACAAATTGGCATTGAGCGATCTTCAAGGAGGAACATTTACAATCACAAACGGTGGTGTGTTCGGTTCACTTCTATCCACTCCAATCCTGAATGGTCCTCAAGTGGGGATTTTGGGAATGCATAGCATTCAACTTCGTCCAGTTGCAATCGATAAGGATACGATGGAAAACCGTCCAATGATGTATATCGCGCTTTCCTACGATCACCGCATCATCGATGGAAAAGAAGCGGTCGGTTTCTTGAAAATGGTCAAGGAGCTGCTTGAAAATCCTGAAGACCTTTTGCTTGAAGGCTAATCATTGATTTTATAGAGGCTGGGACAAAAGTGTTTTAGTCGAAGCAAAACCCGAACTATAGTTCGAAATCTTTCATTAGAATTCGGATTAGTTCGGGTTTTTTATGTTAAAGCGTGTTGTTGATCATAGCTTGTTCTGGCTGTTATTGGAGTGCAAGACGAAGACTCATCGAAAACGAATTCGCATTTTCTTCGTGCGCAGTGATTTCAAGGAAGCTGATTCAATTTCCAGCGGGAAAAGCGGTACAGGTGAGTCCCCGCAGGAGCGCATCGATGAGGATGCTCACCGTCCACCTGAGGAAATATGATTTCTGCAATTGTTCGTCTATAGAGTGGAGTGATGTATCCCAATTTCTTTTATTTTGGTTGTTAGTATAGATACCTGATTTTTTTGCGCTAAGGAAACTTTTTGGCTCTGGCGACATAAACTATAAAAAAGGAGTTAAGGATATGAGTAAAAGAATCAATAAAAAAATAATGGGCTATTCAATGATCTTAAAAAAATTTAAAGTGATCGATCATGAACAATATCAAAACATATGCCAAAACAAAACCACAAAAATGCCAACGGAATTTTAAAAAGAGGGCCGGCATGATTAATCACAGACCTTCCTCAACGGGGTGATGGACCCGCCAGGAAAAGGTAGTGATTAATTTATGCCCGCCCTTGTCTTATTTTACAGGAGAATGAAATGTTTCTTCAGCGTCTTGATTTAAGTGGATTAATTCCTCTTTTTCTAATTTCATCTTTTAAAAGCTTTGCCCAATCACGATCCTGACCGTTTTTCTCCGCGTCTCTGTAGGCCGCTACCAACTGTTCATTACTCATAATTTTCAAGTAAAAGCCCTCCTTATGAAATTAGAATATTCTATATTTTCTATACATTCTAACGTGTTTCCTCCTAAATGAAAAGGGGGTATTTAAAAAATAATTCAAAAGTACGAAATTTGTAAAAATAAACGGAAAATAAGTGTAATATGTAGAAAGGAAGATAAAATATGTAATGAAAACGATTGGGGGATTATGGGATGAGTGCTTTTATTCAAAATACGCTTCATCAAATAGATGTGACCGTTAAAAGCATCGATCAGTTATTTCACATGATAGACCCTCAGGATTGGCCGTCTGTACCTTTTCAGAATAAATTCACATTGGGGGAGCTTGCCAGTCACATTTCCCTGATTCTAAAAGCAGATTTAATGATAGCAAATGGTGCTTCACAAAAGGAAATGAACCATTTTTATGATAATGCAAACACTCGGACTGTAAGGGAATGCCAAGTCCAATTAACAGATGGCCAACAAAGGCTGATTCAATTTTATACTGGTCAGGCTGAAGAAGAACTTTTTAAAAAGACGACGTCCTACTGGGGGACAACATATACCCGTTTTGAATGGCTGCTGGAAATATTAGTCCATCTAACGCATCATAGAGAACAATTATTTTTATATTTGAATTTGATCGGGAAAGATTGCAGTGCTGTATCCTTATTTGAATAAATGGAGGCGATTGAATGAATCTAAGGCTTGATCATATTGTTCATTTTGTTTATGAAGATATAGATTTGCCGATCAAGTTTCTCGACAGCAAAGGACTGCATGCCGTCAGAGGTGGGAGACATGCTGCCTGGGGAACGGAAAACAGCATATTTCACGCTGGTTTATCCTACATAGAATTCTTAAGGATTATAGATCAGGATAAGTCCATGGCTGCCGATAATCCTCTTATTGCCATTTTAGCAAGTGATAAAAGGGCAGGGGATGGCCTAGGCCAAATTTGCTTCAGGACAGATGACATTTTACGATTAAAATCGGATTTGAACAGAAAAAAAGTGAAAACAAGTACTATCATTAATGGCCAAAGACTTCAGGAGAATGGACAATTATTGAAATGGAAAATGTTATTTATAGTCGGTGGGAATCAAAAAAATCTGCCGATGCCATTTTTCATCGAGTGGGAGGAATCGGACGACTCCCGAATGCAGCGATTAATAAACCAAGGAATCCTTCAGCCGCAAAACAAAGAATTATCGATCCATGCTATTCTAATTGCAGTAAGAAGCGTTGCAAAGACTGTCGAAGAGTGGGCGGGTATCTTTGACCTGGATATGGATGATATGGTAATCGATGATCCTGAGTGGGGGGCTAAGCGAAAGGCGTTTACTTTAGGAGATGCAAACCTTGTGTTTCTTGAGCCATTCCGAAACAGCCCTTTGACAAAAATTCTGGAAAGTAAGGGAGAGAGGCCAGTGGCCATCCAATTCAGTCCAGGCATATTTTCCACATATACCGAATTTCTTGGTGCCTATTATCGATAGCAATTAGAATGATAGAACTGCCGCTTAAAAAGCGGCAGTTTCTTTATTAGTCCCCCTGAAAGCGAACATCCGCGCAAAACTACCTTTGATGTTTAGAAGCAAACTATACAAAGAAAGACTTTTTATAAGGATGGATTTCATTTGAGATTAAAGCCCGGATGGGATATTATATAATTGAATATTCTAAAAATTAAAACGAAATGTAAGCGCAAACAAAACCTACATACATATTTTTTCTGTAATGAAACGAAGGGAATAGGGGGAGTTATCAATGGACAAGCTGTTACATCAAACAGTCGGGCAGTTATTAAAGGAAAAAGCGGACCTGCATCCCGACCATGAGGCAGTCGTATATTCCGACCGCGGATTGAGATTGACGTATAGGGAATTTGATGACTATTGCAAGAAGATTGCCAAAGGTTTCATGAAATTGGGAATTGAAAAAGGGGAGAATATAGCGGTCTGGTCTACGAATACACCAGAATGGCTTGCATGTCAATTCGCTACAGGCAAAATGGGCGGGGTGATGGTGACAGTTAATACAAATTATCAAAGGGCTGAACTTGAGTATTTGCTGAAGCAATCCGATTCCACCACGATTATCCTCATCGAGAAATTTCGAGATACATCCTACATCGAAATGATTTATGAAATTTGTCCTGAACTCGCCTATTCAAAGCCTGGGCGATTACGGAGCGAAAGCCTACCTTTTCTAAAAAATGTTGTGGTTCTGGGAGATAAGAGATATCCTGGTACTTTTTCCTGGAGTGATATAGAAGAATCAGGACATGGTGTAAGCAATGAAGAGTTAGATGAAAGAATGAACTCATTGGCAGCTTCTGAAGTGATCAATATGCAGTATACATCCGGTACTACGGGTTTTCCAAAAGGAGTGATGCTGACCCATTCAAATATAGTAAATAATGCTTTTAACATTGCAAATTGTATGAAACTGACAAAGGATGATCGATTATGCATCCCCGTTCCATTCTTTCACTGTTTCGGATGTGTCTTGGGGACATTGGCCTGTGTATCGGTCGGTGCAACAATCGTCCCTGTCCAGGAGTTTAATCCAGAGGCGGTAATGAAAACAGTTGAGGAAGAAAAATGTACAGGTCTTCATGGTGTTCCCACCATGTTCATTGCTGAATTAAACCATCCTAATTTTTCTTCCTATGATCTTTCTACACTCCGGACCGGCATCATGGCCGGCTCCAATTGTCCGATTGAAGTGATGAAAGCTGTCATTGAAAAAATGGGAGCAACTGAAATTACCATTGCATACGGACAGACTGAATCTTCTCCAGTGATTACGCAAACAAGGACAGATGATGACATCAATTTAAGAGTGGAGACAGTAGGAAGGGCACTGCCGCAAGTGGAAGTGAAAATTGTGGCACCTGGAACGGCTGAAGAAGTACCGGATGGAGAACAAGGGGAGCTATGTACAAGAGGCTACCATGTCATGAAAGGCTATTATAAAAATGAAGAAGCGACAAAGGCAGCAATCGATGAAGAAGGCTGGCTTCATACGGGCGATTTGGCGATAAAAGATGAAAATGGATATTGCAGGATTACGGGCAGGTTAAAAGACATGATCATACGTGGTGGTGAGAATATTTATCCTCGAGAAATTGAAGAATTCCTATACACCCATCCAAAGGTTTTAGATGTGCAGGTTGTCGGTATTCCGGATGAAGTATTTGGGGAAGAGGTCATGGCGTGGGTAATTTTGAAAGATGGCCAAAATGCCAGTCCAGAGGAGCTTAGGGATTATTGCAAAGGCAAGATTTCCAGGCACAAAATTCCTAAGTACATCGAATTTACCGATTCCTATCCAATGACAGCGTCAGGTAAGATCCAGAAGTTCAGGCTAAGGGAAGAGGCAGTGAGCCTGGTCGTAGATAAATAATAAATAAATGGACCTGGCACGGAATATGGCCAGGTCCATTTATTTATTGGAATTGAAGGAATATTGAGAAGATGATATATTTATTTAAGGCTTTTTCTCAAAGATTGTTGTATTTATTAGATTTTTTATTAAAATTAGCAACAAAATATGAGAAATGGGCCTAACGAAAAGAGCTTCTGAGAATCATAGTTACAATTAGATTCAGATAATAATATTATGTTAACCAAAATAGGGGGGCTTTAAAATGGGTTATCTATTTGTATATGGGACTTTCCGTAAAAAAGAGAGTAATCATTCATTCTTAAAGGACGCTGTACTCATAGCAAGCCAGGCATGGTTGAAAGGCACTTTATATGATACTGCAAAAGGCTATCCAGCCCTTGATTTAAACGGTGATTCGGCAGTATATGGTGAACTTTACGAGATTGACCAAGATATTTTATCAGATTTGGATGAGGTGGAGGGATTCAAAGAGGGAAGGGAATCCAATCTTTTTGTTCGAAGAACAGGAATCATCCATACTGACTTGGGAGAAAAAGAAGCAAGCTATTACACAGCTGGAAATCGTGATTTTCTGATAGAAGAAATCAAATCCGGTGACTGGAGAGTACATAAATTCATTCAAAATCCTCCGGAAGAATTATATTATTTTGCGTATGGTTCATGTATGGATAATGAACGCTTCAAGAAGGCAAAGGTAGATCATCTCTTTACTGATATCGTTGGCGGAGGAAGGTTGAAAAATTTCTCGATGAAATATACGTTTTGTGTCCATGATGGCGGCAGGGGAGATATTGTCGAAGATTTTGGGGAAACAGAGGGTGTTCTCTATAGAGTGAACTGGGATGCTTTTGACTACCTATTTGAAAGGGAAGGAGTAGCGCCCGGATGGTACCGCGCCGCATTGGTGGATATAGAAACATCATATCGTACATATGATGATGTTCTTACTTTTATCGTGATTGCCAAGCATCAAGAGTCTCGACCTCCTTTGCATTATGCAAGGGAAATCCTGCGAGGAGCCAACCCGCATGTGAGCAAAGATTATATGAACAAATTATATAATCAACTTGTGGAATTGAAATTGGAAGAAAAGCAATTACTAGAGTTAAAAACGATCTTACAACAATGAAATAGTTAAAATTACCCATAAACTTTTGAAGTATATGGGTAATTTTGATTATGATAACGTTTTCTTTTATTTGGTAAAATGGAAAAGAATAGAATGATAGGGGAGGAAACTGAATGAAATTAAGGATGTTGAAGGTTGTTTTTTCATTATTGGTCATGAGTGTTATGCTGTTGGGGAATTTTTTTAACCCAATTATGCAAGCGGTTGCACAAACCGATTCCACAAAAATAATTATTCATTACCAAGAAGCTCCGGATAATCAAAAAGATTGGAATCTATGGGTATGGCCAGAAGGTGGAGATGGAGCAAAATATGATTTTACTGGTGAAGATGCCTATGGTAAAGTGGCGGAGGTCGAAGTCAGCGGCATCCATCAAAAAATTGGATTCATTGTCCGTACTGACAGCTGGGATAAGGACGGCGGGGACAGATGGATTGATACATCCAGCGGTGTTGGTGAAGTATGGGTTAAAGCAGGGGATGACCAAACATACACCGCCCCGCCTGATGGGGAATATCGTGATATCCCAAGCTATCAGCATATTAAGGTCAAGATTCACTACCATCGATATGACCAAAATTATGATGGATGGAACTTATGGGTATGGAATCCGGAACATGATGGCCAGAAAGTAAATTTTGATGCCATGGATGATTACGGCAAAGTAGCTGAAGTGGAATTGAACGATCCGGATGGTATTGAAAAGCTGGGATTCATTGTCAGAAAGAGTACCGAAGGGAATGATTGGGCATCCAAGGATATAGATCACGACCGTTATATCACAAGGTTTGATGCTGATGGAACAGCAGAAGTATGGCTCGTCCAGGGGCAGGAGACGATATATGAAAATCAAGGGTTTGTGAATTTGAACCCTGCAATTACGCATGCGTCGATAGATGCTTTCAATCAAATTACATTGGAGACAAACGTTCCTTTTTCATTAAAGGATGCAGCCGATCAAATCAAAATAGAAGGTGCTGATATTGAAAGAGTTGCCTCTTTTGATGATAATTTAACAGATCTGACTAATAAAATCAAAATATTCACAAAGGAAGATCTTGATCTTACCAAGTCGTACACTCTTTTATTTAATGATTTTGGTACTAGGGCGATTACGGTCGGAAAAGTGGTACGCTCTGATGAATTTGATCAAAAATATTTTTACGATGGATGGCTTGGCAATCAGTATGACAAAAAAGAAACGAAATTCACGCTTTGGGCTCCCACTGCTTCTGAAGCAATGCTTGCCGTTTATCCTGATGCTGCATCTGCGGAAACCAAAGAAATCCCAATGTCTTCAGGCGAAAATGGGACATGGAAAGCAGCTTTAAAAGGAAATCAAGATGGGCTTGTTTATACCTATAAGGTGAAAATCGGCGGTGTATGGACAGAAGCCGTCGACCCCTATGCGAGGGCAGTAACCATAAATGGCGATCGTGGAGTTGTCGTAGATTTATCAAAAACAAACCCAGATCATTGGAACAATCATAAACCTGAATTGATTCATCCTGAGGATGCCATCATTTATGAAGCGCATGTGAGGGACTTATCGATTTCACCAAACAGTGGGATTCAGCATAAGGGGAAATTTTTAGGTGTTGCCGAAAAGAACACGAAAGGGCCAGATGGAGTCAAAACAGGATTGGATCATATTAAGGCATTAGGTGTTACACATGTCCAATTCCTGCCAATATTCGATTTTAACAGCATTGATGAAACCAAGCTGGATCAATCGCAGTACAATTGGGGATATGATCCTAAAAATTATAATGTGCCGGAAGGATCTTATTCAACGGACCCTGCCGATCCTTATGATAGAATCATTGAACTGAAGACAATGATACAAACACTCCATGATAGCAAGCTCAGGATAATCATGGATGTAGTCTACAACCATGTATTCAGTGCAAGTCAATCCAATTTCCAAAAGTTGGTCCCAGGCTATTATTTCAGGTATAACGAAGACGGAACATTGGCCAATGGAACTGGTGTGGGAAATGACACAGCTTCCGAAAGAAAAATGATGAAAAAATTCATTGTCGATTCTGTATCCTATTGGGCCAAGGAATATCATATGGATGGATTCCGATTCGATCTAATGGGAATTCATGATACGGGAACGATGAATGCAGTGAGGGACGCATTGAATAAAATCGATCCAAGCATCATTATTCTTGGAGAAGGCTGGGACCTAAACACACCTTTGGATCCATCCTTGAAGGCGGACCAAAAAAATGCAGAAGATATGCCAGGAATCGCACACTTCAATGACAGTATCCGTGATGCATTAAAGGGAAGTGTATTCAATGACTTGGATACAGGGTTTGTCAATGGAAAACAAGGGGTAGAGGAGATCATGAAGGAAGGCATACAAGCGGGCATCAGCTATCCTGATGACATTGCCACTTACCGCGATCCCGAACAAGTAATTAACTATGTCGAAGCCCATGACAACCTGACACTATGGGATAAACTGAAGCTTACCAACCCAGAGGCTGATGAGGAGACCTTGAAGCAGATGCATAAGCTTGCATCATCCATCCTATTGACATCAGAGGGGATTCCTTTCATTCATGCTGGGCAGGAGTTCATGAGAACGAAGTATGGGGATCATAATAGCTATCAATCACCAGATTCCATAAATCAACTTGATTGGAGCAGGTGCAGAGAATTTAGTTCGGAAGTAGACTATGTAAAAGGCCTAATAGAGCTCCGGAAGCACTATAAATCATTCCGTATGACGACTGCAGGAGAAATAGAGAAACAATTGAAATTCATCCCTGCATCAAAAAATATTGTTGCATACTCATTAAATGCAAAAGCATTGCATGATAAGGCAAATGAGATTGTGGTCATTCACAATGCCAACCAAGAAGAGAAGACGGTAACACTTCCGTATAGCGGAACCTGGCATCTTCTCGTGAATGGAGAAAAATCAGGAATCCGAACAATAAAAATCATCCACGGCAATAAAGTGAATATTTCACCACTATCCACTTTTGTACTGAAAAGGTAATAGAAAAAAGTTGAGCAGGATTTTTTAGATGCGAATTCGTAAAGATTGTTGTTAAAAATCTTACTGCACATTTTAACGCCTAAATAGATGTTTAGCTCGTTGAAATATAGGATCCCGGCTCTTTTCTCGCTTATTCGGCCATTTTAAAGTTTAAAAATTAAATGGACAATCCTTTTTTAGTTGTTAAAGCAACAAAGTTTGAGAAAAGAGCCTTTCAGAAAAACGGCTGTGCACCATTGGAGCACAGCCTCTATTATGTATTAGACTTATCCAGCAAGTCCGTATTTTTTTCGACGATCGGTATATATTTGCCGCAAAACCCAAATGCCTTAATGATGACCTGGTGCCCGTCAATGGTTTCAAAGGTTTTCTCCACTGTATTAAAAATCAAATAACCGTTTTCTATGAAGCTGCTAGTTTGTATGATAGGCACACTATTATCCTCTGAGATAACTTGAGAACACTCATCATTTTGGCAGCTGACATGATAGTTGTCGGATAGCCAATGGTCAAAATCGGAGAGGGTAGGTCTAAGGTATATTGAAAAAATGAAAAAAATCAAGAGACAAAAGCCTATTATTTTTTTTGGCCAACGATTCATGGGATGTACCTCCAACTATGTACTTATAAAAAAATAACATAATTGAAAGAATTTCTCTATCATTCCCGTAATAGATTTCACTTATCATTCTTTTGTCCTATGTGATAGTTTTTTATTTCAATGTGCAAAAAGTGAAGGAGCTTCTAAATAAGAAGAGGGTAACCCAAAAATAGATCATTTGGGCCACCCTCTTCTTATTTATGCCATTCTAATCAATGGAATTGCTGAGAAAGATTAAATCTACTCCTTCCGCGGACGAATTGGTAAGCTTCCTCGCCTCGCTGAAGGGAGCTTGCAGGACATAGAATAGATTTCCTTAAATCAACACTGCACGAAGAAAATACGAATGTATTTTCGAGGAGTCTCGTAGATTCCCTCACAATCACCCAAAATCAAAATTCGAAAATAAAAAGAGAAGCTGACTAGAAAAGGTCATTGACAAATGCCTTTTGAGTCAGCTCCTTCTTTTTATATTATTACTTCATTCCGACCCAGACACTCTTGACTTCTGTATAATTGTCTAATGCATAGGAGCCCATTTCACGTCCGATGCCGGATTGTTTATAGCCCCCGAATGGAGAAGCTGCGTCAAATGCGTTGTAGCAATTGACCCAAACCGTACCTGCGCGGAGCTTGTTGGCAATGTAGTGGCCTTTGGCAATATCACGTGTCCAAACGCCTGCCGCTAATCCATATTCACTATTATTAGCGCGTTCGATCACTTCATCCAAATCTTCATAAGGCATTGCAGAAATGACAGGACCGAAGATTTCTTCCTTGGCAATCGTCATTTCGTCATTTACATCTGCAAAAATGGTTGGAGCAACAAAATAACCTTGTTCGGAAGGTTTAACCCCACCAGCCAATAGTTCTGCACCTTCGCTTAAGCCTTTTTCGATATAGCTCATGACCCGATTTTGCTGTTCTTGGGAAACTAGTGGTCCCATTTCAGTATCTTCATGCAGTCCGAAGCCTTGTTTAATGTTTTTAGCATGTGAAGCCATATCTGCAAGAACATTATCGAAATGTTTCTTTTGGATGAATACGCGAGACCCCGCACAGCATACTTGACCTTGGTTGAACATGACCCCGTTCAACGCACCAGGAATGGCTTTGGACATATCAGCATCTGGCAGGATGATGTTTGGAGATTTTCCGCCAAGTTCCAAAGTGACGCGCTTTAAATTTTTTGATGCGCGGCTCATGATTGTCTTTCCGACTTCAGTGGAACCGGTGAAGGCGATTTTATCCACAAGTGGATGATCGACCAATGGTTGTCCGGCAGTTTCGCCGAATCCAGGAACCACATTCAGTACGCCAGGCGGGAATCCAGCTTCTTCAGCTAATTCTGCAAGATAAAGTGCAGAAAGAGGAGTCTGTTCAGCTGGTTTTAAAACTACTGTACAGCCAGTAGCAAGTGCAGCACCGAGCTTCCACATCGCCATCAACAATGGGAAGTTCCACGGGATGATCTGGCCAACCACACCAACTGCTTCATGTCGAGTGTAGTTGAAGAATGGACCGGAAACAGGAATCGTTTGTCCCACAATTTTCGTTGACCATCCAGCATAATATCTCATATGTTCAATCGCTAATGGAATATCTGCGTTGGCAGTTTCACGGATCGGCTTTCCGTTGTCCAACGTTTCAAGTTGTGCTAGTTCATCTTTGTTTTCTTCCATTAAGTCAGCCAGCTTGTACATGATTCGACTGCGTTTAGCTGCACTCATTTTAGACCAAGGGCCTTCATCGAAAGCCTTTCTTGCAGCTTTTACGGCGCGATCGATATCTTCTGGGCCAGCTTCATATAATGTTGCCAGTACTTCCCCTGTGGCAGGGTTAGGGGTATCAAATGTTTTTTGATTTGCACTTTCGACAAATTCACCATTAATATACAATTTTTTTGTTCCTTGTAGAAACTCTTCAACCTTTTTGTTTACGTTCACCATTAATTGACTCATTTTTTTACCTCCCGATTGTGAAGTTTTATGTACGGCCTTAAGATGAATCGTACAAAATGCATAACGTTTTGATAACGCTTACATATTCCATCGTACTATTAATATTCGCAAAATTCAATGAATTTTTTTCGTCTTTATTAGCCAATACCCGATAAATTTTGAATATTTTCGACGAGAAAGCATAAAAAAACAGGCAAAAAGAAGCTGCCTGTTGGTCCTTTTTCTATTAGCCAAAAAATAAATCGAGGATATTTGACGCTGTGCTGGAATCTTTATTATAAAATTCACAGTACCCGCATTTTTTGCAATATACGACAAGGAATCGATTATTCTGAACATCGAACATTTTTGAAAGCCCGGTTCCGGTGGTTGCAATTTCCTTTTGGCCAGCGTCCTTGCTTCCACACTTAATGCACCCTTTTTCCGTCATTGTCATTTCCTCCTTCATAAGTCTGTAGTAAACTATACGAACAGCCTATGAAAAAGTTTCATTTATATTGCTATAGGTTGCTTGGAGTGAAAAAAGTAATTATACTAACAATTACAAAATGAAAAGAGAGGAAGTCATCAAATGATTCATTACGATTGGACAGAAAGACCAACATTAAAGAAAGTCAAATGCGTACATACAAATGCAGAAAAATATATGGTTAATAATGTATTGACAGAAGGAAACCTTTATGAAGTGAAAAATGAAACGGATGAATATTATTTCGTCATCGATAATAGCGGGAAAATAGGCGGTTTCTATAAGGAATATTTCCAGGACGCATAGAAATTATTAATAAATAGGAATAAACGGAGCTTTCTTGTCAAATCTTATTACATGTAAAAAGATAAGGTTGAATGGAGGAAGTCCACATGACAAATGCACAACAAGCAATCCAACAGGCTAAACAAGCACTGCAGCAAGCCCAGCAAAATACTTTTGGCTCTGTAGATCAACTTGAACGAGCAACAGCAGCCTTGAAAGAATGCATGAACTCAACTGAAGCAGGAGAAAAGGCAGATCAGCTAAGAGATATCCATAATGCTGTGCAGCAAGCCTGCAATGCATGCAAGGAGCCGCATAATCAACAAGCAATTGAAAATTCTGTACAGCAGGCGATGCGAGCTTGTGAACAAGCCGATACAATCGGCGGACAAGAAGGCAGCGAAACAACAATGTAAAGTAAAGAGACTGGTCCATTTATCCTGGGCCAGTCTTTATTTGTTCTTTTAGTTATTGTGCAGTATATCCTCCATCCAAAACAACTGCCTGTCCAGTCACGCCTTTCGCCTGATCACTGCATAAAAAGAGAGCGTAGTCCGCAATCTCTTTTGCAGAAATCAGTCTCTTTTGGGGAACCAACGGGTAAATCACTTCTTCGAAAACTTTCTCAACTGAGATTTTTCGGGTATCAGCAATTCCTTGCAGCTGCTTTTGGACGAGTGGTGTGTCAACATAGCCGGGGCATAGAGCATTTACTGTAATCCCGTTTGGTGCGCTTTCAAGAGCAGCAACCTTCGTTAACCCGATCACACCATGTTTTGCACTGTTATATGCGGCTTTTCCAGCAAAGCCAATCAGACCATTTATTGATGCCATATTGATGATTCGGCCGAAGCCTTGTTCTTTCATGACAGGAAGAACGTTTTTTATTGCTATGAATGGAGCCGTCAGCATGATTTTGATCATTTGTTCAAATTTTTCTGTTGGGAAGTCTTCAATGTCCGCTACGTATTGCAAGCCGGCATTGTTGATTAGCAAATCAATGGTTCCGTACGTTTGTTTGGCCATTTCCAATGCATTGATTATTTCTTCTTCTTTCATGACATTGCAGGCGATCCCTATCGCTTTAAATCCATCTGATTGTAAATCATTTGCAGCCTTAATCGCTGCTTGCTCGTTAATATCAGAAATCACCACATTAGCACCTGCGATTGCAAATTCTTTAGCGATTTCATAGCCGATTCCACTGGCAGCCCCCGTGATAAAAGCTGTTCGGTCCTTCATGTTCATTTTTATTCCCCCAAAACATTTATTATTGACTTATACAAGTGTAATCCTAAGAAAAATATAAGTAAAATACATATAATAAATACCAATGATAACTGTTAGTTATAGGAGTGATAAAAATGGACATCAAACATTTAACATATTTTATAGAGGTGGCAAAGCAAAAGAACTTTACAAAAGCTTCTCATATCCTGCATATTTCCCAACCAGCATTAAGTAAAATGATCAAAAACCTAGAGGCGGAACTTGATGTGACTTTAATCGACCGTACATATAAGAAAATGGAACTGACCGATGCCGGCAAAGTGGTTTATGAGAAAGGAGTGAAGGTTGTTCAATTTATGGCTGATTTGGACCAATCCTTATATGATGTCATCAATTTGAAGAAGGGAACCATAAAAATCGGTCTTCCTCCAATCATTGGCTCACTTTTTTTCCCTGGGATCATGGCTGATTTTCGAAAGAAATATCCGGATGTAGTGATAAAGATTATGGAATTTGGTGCGAAAAAAGTAGAGGACAGCATTGAAGAGGGCCTGATTGATATCGGAGTCGTCCCTCTGCCTGTTAAGGATGATATTTTTGATCAAATTCCATTTCTGAAGGAAGGGATGAGCGTTATTGTCCATGAGTCACATCCACTATCAAAAAGGGATTTCATCCATTTGAAGGAAGTTTCACATGAGAATTTCATCTTATTCAATGAAGATTTTGCATTGCATGATTTAATTATCCAGGCATGTATCAAAGAAGGTTTTTATCCAGAAATCGTGCTTGAAAGTTCGCAGTGGGATTTTCTTGTAGAAATGGTTGCGGTAAATATAGGGATTACTATCCTTCCGAATTCCATTTCTGAAAAGATTGATCTCCCTGCCATTAAAATAGTTCCTTTAAAGCCAGCTTCTCTTCTCTGGGAACTATCTGTAATCATGAAAAAAAACAGGTATGTTCCTTACGTAGGTAAAGCATTTATAGAAGAAATCAAGAATTGGAAACAAGGACTGCCATCATAGCCTAAAGTTATAATAATGATAAAGAATATATATTTTACTCATCTTTAATCCCAGGTGTATAGTATGAATTGCATCAAGATATAAGGAGGAGTCGGAAATGAATAACGACAGATATCAAAAAGGATTAAATAAATTAATGGAATATACAACAGAAGGAAATGAAAAAGTTTCGACGCATTTGAAAATTGTCGATGATCTAAAAGACCTTGCCCCTGATGTCGGAAACTTTATCATTGAATTCGCATATGGTGAGATTTATACAAGACCTGTACTGGATAATCAACAACGGGCATTGATCGTGATTTCTTCCCTTGCCACACAAGGGACAGAACCGCAGCTGGAGCTCCATATCAATACAGGCTTAACATCGGGATTATCTCCTAATATGATAGTGGAATCTATTATACAATTAATTCCTTATACTGGTTTCCCAAGAGTTTTGAATGCATTGCGCGTTGCTAAAAAGGTATTTGCTGAAAGAGATCTGTATCAAGCAAAAGAAGCCTAGTATCGATGAAAAGTGTATGGATGATCATACTTCAGATCATTTTCATCAATTTCTTTTATCTGAGCGGTATTTCTTTGTCAAGTTGGCTGCGTTTACCGATTCCTGGTAGCATGGTTGGCCTGGTCTTACTGTTTGTCTGTTTGAAAATGAAAATTATCAAGATGAAATGGGTTGAAAAAGGGGCTAAATGGCTTGCGGCAGAGCTCCTTTTATTTTTTATCCCATCTTCCGCTGCAGGGATTGCCGGATTTCCGGATGCACTAAGCCTATCTAGTCTGAGGATTATATTCATTATCTTATTAAGCACCTTAATGGTCATGGGAGTTACAGGTGTAGTTGCTGAATTCATTCACAAGAAGAGGAATAGGAATCTTTTATGATATGGTTCGTTCTCGCAATCACTTTATACTATTTGACAAAAAGTATATATATAAAGTATAAAAATCCTTTATTAAATCCACTTATACTTTGCCCAAGCATACTTGCTTTTGTCATTATGATGTCTTGGGTTCCCGCTAAGGAATTCAGCACTGGGACAAAGTCGATCAGCTACTTGCTCGGACCGGCAACAGTATCTTTTGCCGTGCCTGTATATAGGCACTTGGACTTGATCAAGAAATATGCAATTGAATTGATGCTGAGTGTTGCAGCAGGTTCGATCACTGCGGTTATGACCTCTTTTCTCTTAAGCAAGTGGATCCATTTTTCCAGTCAAATGGAGAGCACCATGATTCCCCGATCCATAACGACACCTATTGCCATGGATGTTTCAAAGACGTTAGGCGGCATTCCCACTTTGACGGCCGCTTTCGTCATTTGCACTGGAATCATAGGTTCCATTGTTGGTCCTATTGTCATTCGCATGTGTGCCATTAAAACCCCCATTGCAAAAGGTGTACTGCTAGGGATGGGCGCCCATGGAGCCGGTACATCAAAGGCTTTTGAAATAGGGACAGTGGAAGGGTCAATTTCGAGTATTGCCATGATCCTCGGCGCCCTTGCTACCATTGTCTGGGCATATATTTGGATTCCATTGCTGCTTTCATAATCATTTACACTGGAAGAATTTCAGATGTTATTATAATAGAAGAAATAACTTTCAGGAGGGAAACCAATGCTTGATATTAAATTGCCGAAAGAGCAAAAACAACTTCTAATCGGGAGGATTCAAACCTATTTTTACGAAGACCGGGGTGAAGAAATAGGCGATCTTGCTGCAGAGAACTTTTTTCATTTCATCCTTAAGGAGTTTGGTCCATTTATTTATAATCAGGGAGTACAGGATTCAAAGTTCGTCCTTGAACAAAAAATGGAGAACCTAGATGAGGACCTGGAAGCTTTGAAAAGAATTCCAATGCGATAATGAAGACTTGGTAAAAACGTTTGGTTCACAAAATGTGATCCAAACGTTTTTTTTGTGGTCAAAGCAAAAGAAAGAGGAAAAATGACGAATCATGTCGAATATTTTAGTAAGGACTTAAAGAAAGGAGGAATGAATTAAAGGTATACGTAGACCCCATTTTTTAATCTTCTTGAACACACATTGAATAGTGGAGGGATCAATATGGAATCCTTGCCGACTGACAAAATGCCCCCAGTGACACCGTATACAATCAACCCGGAATTTTTCAACCCTGACCTCGCTAGTGCCTTTTACCGCCGAATCATTGAAATGATCCATATGTTTGAAGCTGAATTGGATGAAACGGAGGAAATCGGAATCAGGCTTGTATCATTCGGCCATTCGATCCAATTTCATATAGAGGATGTCAGCTATTACAACCCAAGCCTGATTACGTTTATCGGCAAGCTCGGGGATGGGGCGAAAGTAAAACTCGTTCAGCATGTAAGCCAAATAAGCTTCCTGTTGATGGCATTGCCGAAGCGCACAGAAAATGCAGCACCGAGAAGGATAGGATTTACTTTGAAAGAAAGTTTGGAAGAATAAGAAGAGGTGGGATTAAGTGGTGGGAGCGAGACTCGAGTCTCAGAACTGAACCGTTGGTCATTTCGAAAAACCCCGGACCAAAGCGAAGAGGCTCACCGGCCGTCCCTCCGAAAGCGAGCATCCTTCCGCGCCGATTAACATGGCACAACCTTTGATGAATAGCAACAAAAAACGTTAGATAAGATCCATAAAAAAAGAGAATGGAAAGATCCATTCTCTTTTGCATATCATCACAGTTAATTATTTTGAAGTAGTCGTTTCTGGCTTATTTTGATATATCTTCTTGGCAATCAACGTTTGTGCTACCAAGAAAACCCCTCCTACTGCCCAATAGAGTGCAAGGGCTGCTGGAGCACTGAAGGATATGACCAAAATCATGATTGGGGAAAGCAATGTCATGAACTTCATTTGTTTTTGCTGTTCCTCTGTCATACCGACCATCGTCACTCGGGACTGGAAGAAGTATGCAATTCCTGCCAGGATGGCCATCGGAATATCAGGTTGTCCAAGGTTGAACCAAAGGAAACTATGTGTAGCAATTTCATGGGAGCTTCGGATGGCATAATATAATCCCATCCAGATCGGCATTTGGATCAGGATAGGCAAACAGCCCATATTTAATGGATTGACGCCGTGCTTTTTATAAAGTCCCATCATTTCAGCTTGAAGCTCTTTTTGCTTGGCTGGGTCTTTTTCCTGTTTCAGTCTCTTTTGAACCTTATCCAACTCAGGCTTCATGACTGCCATTTTGTCTTTCATCTGCTGCTGGTTTTTATAGGTTTTCAATGTAAGCGGCAAAAGTATAGACCTAATCAAAAGAGTAATGATGATGATGGCAATTCCATAGCTTCCTGCTGTAAAGTCTGCAATCATCTTGATGGCTTCAGCAAATGGGGAAACCAATGATTTATGAAAGAAGCTATCATTATTGGTAGCTGCTGAGCAAGCTGATAATAAAAATGTAGATCCTGCTAACATTAAAATAGTAATAAGACGTTTCAAAATATATCCTCCTCAAATTATCTTTCAGTTGTTAGTATGAGTAGAGAAGGAGCAAATGATCATCTTGATCATCATTCGGCCGCTCTTTCCTTTTAACCGTTTTCAATATCCACATAATAACAGGCGTATAAACCGTTGATTTCAGGTTCTCAGTCTTGGATTCCGATTTGAATGAACCAGAAACTGTTGGACGTACGCCATCTTGTGTGATAGGTTGATCAATAAACCAACGCCATGTTTTAAAGACGGTGAAGCTAAAAATAATACTTACATAAAAGGAATACACGACCGGATCACTTGTCAATTCGAACAAATAGTCCATTTCCGTTCGCCACCTTCAATCTTGTCTGTTTGAGTATAGCTTATTTTTATTCCATTCTCAAATTCTTTTTCAACAATCATACGAAAAATTCATATAAAAGTTTCAAGTATTTCATAATTTCTTCAATATTGGCTCTGTTAAACACCGCTGTTAATTTCCAGGCAAGCCCTCCTCGATTGGCTGCGGGGCATCACCTGTCTTGCTCTGGGGCTTAGGGGCTCGAGGTCATAAGCCGATTCTGTCAAAAAGGCAAAGGATGCCTTTCAGTCAGATTGGTCTTATGCTTGTCGCCCCTAGGCAAAGCCCCGCCGCTTTTCGAATTGTCCCGCTAATCCCGCCGGAGTCTTCGTCTTGCACTCCAATCAACAGCTGGAAACAGGCTAATATCAACACCAAGCTTTAACAGAGGCTCAATATTATTAATAAAATACTTTTTTCATAAGGAGTGTTGTTTTCAAAAATTTTTCTTAATGATAATACATCACCTAGTATTGATTGATGGACCAGCCTGCAGCGAGAATCAACTGTGAAAAAGCTTAATAATAATGTAAGCGGAGTGAGAGCGTTGAGCCAAAAAAATCATTTGATTTATCCCATATTGGAAAACGAAGCAAGCATCGAGTTTCAAATTGTAAGCAAGAATAACATCTTGTCCAAACATGCGGTCCGATTCACTGTGAAATTTAACGAAGAACGCGACGGTGATCGGTATAAGAGTACTATTTTCCTTAATAATCTACATTTAAAAATCGAAAAAAACAAAAATTCCTTTTTGATACATATTGTTCCGAAAGTCGATTTAGAACCAAAACTGATTAAACAACGAAGTCTAATCTCAAATCCTTCTTTCTTTTTGCCCTTGGCATATTCCTGCAACGTCTCGATGGCCATCATGGGCAAACGACAAGTTGATCAATATATGGCTGCGGTTTCTGAAGCATTAAAAACATTTATTAAAGAAACGATAATGAATAACTAGTCCGTAAGGTTTGCATTGAAAACGGTTAACAAGATAAAATACCCCATGTCAATAATGAATCGTAGAGAGGAATAGGATTTATGAATATACAAACAGAAATTCAAGAATTAGTAAATGATAGAAGAAAAAAATTCAGCCAATCCATTGATAATGGCCTGGTTGGAAATAGTGGATATAAAGCTGCCGAAGAATCCATTTTGATCGATGCCATCACTGCATTGGCTATCGGGAAGAATGTCCTTTTGAAAGGGCCGACGGGTTCCGGGAAAACCAAATTAGCCGAAACATTGTCCAATTTATTCAAGCAGCCGATGCACAGCATCAACTGTTCGGTGGATTTAGATGCAGAAGCGATGCTGGGTTATAAGACAATCAGTCATAAGGAAGGGGTAAGCGGGATAGAGTTTATCGAAGGTCCTGTCATCAAAGCGATGAAAAAAGGCCATCTTTTATATATAGATGAAATCAACATGGCCAAGCCTGAGACTTTGCCTATATTAAACGGTGTCCTCGATTACCGCAGGACAATCACCAACCCATTCACCGGGGAAGTCATTACAGCAGACGGAAGCTTTGGAGTAGTTGCAGCCATCAATGAAGGTTATGTTGGAACAGTTCCGTTAAATGAAGCGCTTAAAAATAGGTTTGTCATTATCGAAGTGCCTTATATTCAACGGGAAGTGCTTAAGGAGGTTCTTCAACAGCAAAGCAGGCTGCAAGATCCCAAACTGATTGATAAGTTCGTCACCCTGTCCAGTGACCTGATCATCCAAGTCAATAATGGACAAGTTTCAGAAGAGGCCGCATCCATCCGCGCCTTGATCGACGCATGTGATTTAGCGGTATACCTTCCGCCATTAAGGGCCATCCAACGTGGAATCGTTGATAAGGTGGAGGATGAAAGAGAAAGAGCAGCCATCTATAATATTGCCCAGACGCTGTTTGAGTGAGGGAATGGCCATGCAGCGATTCATACAATTCAATGATGAAAAAATAGATTCCATGCTATTCATGGAATTGACCGATTTGGCAAAGACGTTGGCAAAAGACGAAGAATATGAAGTTGAGTTCGGTGTGCAGTCATATTTGGATTTAATTGGTAAAAAAGTATATGTAAGCCACTTCTGGAATCATCGGACGCAAGATGAAATTTGGGCAGGAATGAAGAGCGATGTATTCTTGAGGACAGTCGGAAACTTGAAGTATACAGATTTCAATGAAGTGATTGCATTTATTTCAAAATTGAAGAAGACGGGGCTGTCTAGCCTAGGAAAACAATTATTTGTCGTTTTTGAAGACTTGAGAATAGAAGAAATGATCAAACGGGAGAGGCCGGGGACAACGAAGGCATTTCAGGTGAGGCGTTCCATTTATCGGAAACACTTTGAAACCCAGCAAAATGTGAATTTAGTTAAAAGCGTCTTTACTGATGCATTGTTCAATACCATATATTTGCTGATTCATTCTACGTCCCCGCTAGAAGAAGTTCCGACGATCACCGAAAAGATTGAGCTCGCACTTCCATTCATCAGACAGCAACTAATGAAGGTTTATGAATCAAAGTCAACGAAGGAAAATATAAATATTTGTTTGGAATTGATTGATGTCTTGGATGAAATTGTGGAAAAGGACATGTTAAACGAATATTTCCATCTTCCCGAGAAAGTTTATTTTAAGGAAGAGACCTCGGAAACCTTTGATGACTTAAAGCGTAAAGATCCTTTGAAAAATAGGGATGTCCAAGAAAAGGAGAAAGAAGAAAACGAAGAAGTTTTTGAAGAAGAAATGAAAACTTGGCATCGGGAAACAAAAGACATGAGCAAAAGCTTCCTGCAGTTCGATCTTGACCAAGGCACACAAACTGACCTCCTCGGTGAAGGAGTCAGGGAGGGGGATGCTGGAGACCAGGCACTCGGAATCGTTCAGGGATCTTCCAAACAAACATCACGGAATGATTATTCGCAAATGGAAGCAGTGGAAAAAAGTGATGCAAAGGAAGGAAAGGAAGGACTTGAATTCGGCAAGGAAAATCGATATGCCTACCCTATCTTCCTCAAGCCTGATCCTCCGGCACCGGAGGAAATCAAAACATACAATCAACTTGTTCAATCAATCAGCACGTATCAGAAGAAATTGAAGAAAATGATTGAAAAGACCCTTGAGCACAAACGCATACAGCCAAGGACTGATTTGCATTTTGGAAGATTAAGCAAAAGGCTTCTTCGTTATTTTACAGATGATGCACCAAGATTATTTTACAAAAAATCAGAGCCATCCAGAGAAATCGATGCCGTTTTCAGCTTACTGGTCGATTGTTCCGCTTCTATGTTCGACAAGATGGATGAAACCAAAATCGGTATCGCATTATTTCATGAAGCCTTAAAGGGAGTGGCAGTCCCACATGAAATTGTAGGGTTCTGGGAAGATACAAACGATGCAACAGAGACGAGTCAGCCCAATTATTTCAAGACCGTCATCGACTACACATCTTCCACCTTGAAGCGAAGCGGCGCAGAAATCATGCAGCTTGAGCCCGAGGAGGACAATCGGGATGGATACGCGATAAGGATCACAATGGAGAAGCTTCTTCAAAGACATGAAAAGCAGAAATTCCTGCTTGTTTTTTCGGATGGAGAACCTGCTGCAATGGGATATGAACAGAATGGGATCGTTGACACTCATGAGGCGGTTTTGGAAGCACGCAAACAAGGGATTGAAGTCATCAATGTATTTCTTTCCAACGTTGAAATCGAAGAAAGCCAGAAGAAGGTCATCCAAAATATGTATGGCAGGTTCAGTCTTTTCGTTTCCAATATCGAGGATCTGCCTGATATTCTCTTCCCATTGTTGAGAAAATTGCTGTATAAAAGCCTTTGATGCTCCTTCTGAAGGGAATAAGAAAATCATTCTGCAGCCCGAATCCAAATCATTCCACTAGCCAATGTGGAAATCCCTTATTGTTTCTATAATGAACTTATAAGCGATAAGGAGTGATCAAACATGGATATTGGATGCTATATGATGATGGCTGCCAATGTGAATGAAATAAAAGCAAGACAGAAATTTATTGATGAACAGGGATGGAAGTATCAATCATCTCGTTCTGAAACAGCCAAAAGGTATGATTTTATCTTCCGGAAAAAAAGAAGAAAAAGCTTAGCTTGAGCATCTTGGGTTGAAATGAGGGAAAAGGGCCACTCATTTCAACCCTTTTTGATTTTCTGGAGATGCAGGTTAAGGAGTTGAATGATGCTGCTTTGCAAAAAACAAACAAATATTAATGAAAATCGAGGAAAAAACTAGTAAAATGTATGGAAGATACTCTTACCATAAAACTTAATAAAATGGACAATCTAATATACATACTGGGCAGGTCCATCCCTTGATTGGTAATTGTAAATGCACAGCTACAAGAGGAGGCATTTTACTTGCACAAACTTGATCCACATTATGTGTTTGAACTTGGACTATTATTAGTGATGCTGGCAGCTGGAATAACTGCTGTAGCCAAGAAATTTCGCCAGCCCTATCCCATAGCATTGGTGATTGTCGGTGCGGTCATTGGGACGTTTGATATCCCGGGTCTGGAATCATTAAAGCTTTTTATTACAAAAGGGGAAATTTTTAATTTCGTCGTGATTACATTATTTCTACCTGCATTATTAGGTGAAGCCGCTCTGAAACTCCCTTATCCACATTTAAAGAATAATAAAGAACCAATTGCTGCGCTGGCTTTCGGAGGAACTTTAATATCATTTCTAATCATCGGGTTTTCCATCCATTATCTTTTCGACTTTCCGATCCCAGCTTCATTTGTCTTTGCTGCTCTGATGAGCGCAACCGATCCGGTCAGTGTTCTTTCGATTTTCAAAAGTTTGGGTGTGAAAAAAAGATTGGCCATAGTCGTTGAAGGGGAAAGTCTTTTCAATGATGGTTTGGCGGTTGTACTGTTCAACATTTCTGCCTTTTACCTTCTTTCGTACATCGATGCAGGATGGGCTGGGCTTGGGAACGGGATTTGGGAATTCATAAAGGTCATCTCCCTCGGCTTGATGGTTGGTGGAGGTTTAGGTTATGCATTTTCCATATTGACTAAGTTCTATGATGACTATCCTTTGGAAATCATGTTCAGCGTCATTTTGTTTTATGGATCTTTCCTGCTGGCAGAAAGCCTGCATGCATCAGGGGTAATCGCTGTAGTCACTGCTGCCATCATCTTTGGAAATTTCGGTGCACGAATCGGGATGAGCCCTACTACCAAATTGAACATAAGCAACTTCTGGGATGTTGCTGCATTGTTGGCCAATTCGCTTGTATTCTTGATGGTCGGACTGGAAATTACAAGGATTAATCTCATGGATAAATGGGGATTGATCGTAGGGGCGATTGTCCTCGTTTTGATTGCCAGGACCATTGCAGTATACTCAAGTCTGGCTTTCATCAAAAGCTTTCCGACTAAATGGAAGCACATCATCAACTGGGGTGGATTGAAGGGCTCTTTATCCATCGCCCTTGTATTAAGTTTGCCGCATGATTTTGAAGGAAGAGAAGATATCCTGATTTTGGCATTCAGTGTGGTCCTGTTCTCCCTTGTGGTGCAGGGGCTATCCATCAAACCATTGATCGGCAAGCTCGGGATCAAGCAAAAGAGTGAGGCCATGATCGAGTATGAAGAGCTGCTGGCACAGCTGCACCGGTATGAAACAGCCATACAGGAAATACACCGGATCAAGCAAAAGCTGTTTATCACTGAGCACGTCTCAACAGAATTAATTGAAACATATGAAAAGAGAATCGACATGGTCAAAGCTCAGCTGACCCATATATTTGAAACGAATCCGGAATTTAAAGAAGATCAATTATCAACTTTGCAAAAGCACGTTCTATATGCCGAGCACGAAGCAATTGATAAATTATTGCGTGAGGACATCATTTCAAATGAAGTGGCTGAAAAAGAGCATGAAGATGTGACTGATTCAATCGTCAAAATTGGAGAAAAGCACTAAAGCTTGGCTTTTTTAAACAACGCTGTTGATTTCCGCGCAAGACTTCGCTATCCGCGGCCGGGGAGCCTCCTCGGCTATCGTCTCCGGGGTCTCCCTGACTCCCCTTTTCCCGCCGGAGTCTTCGATTTGCCCTCCAATCAACAGCTGGGGAGAGCTTATACAACAATAAGCTTTAACAAAGCCTAAAGTTTAAAAGCTAAAGGAGGAAATCCATTATGGATTTCCTCCTTTCTCATCAAAAATGGTAATGACAAATCGTTCATGGTCTTCGTCAACCAAAATACAATATTCACTTAAAGGGGAAAGGCCGATAAGGTTTTGGATTTCTTTTGGTATGAGGACGGCTCCTTTTTCAGATACCATCCTTATATTATGCACTGTAGGATTGTCAGGGCTTTTGATGATGATTGAACCGTCATAATAAAATATTTCAGCCTGGTTCCCGGGTTTCAGGTCGAATTCATCCAGCCATCTGCGTGGCAGCTTGACATACCCCGTTTTATTGAAGTCTTTGCATTTATACAGTTTAGTCATGATACCATCTCCTAGTATTCTATATACCCAGAGGATGGAGATCAAACGTTTTTAAGGGGAATTTTTTGCTTGTTCTTGAATCATCTCATGGAGGCTTGAAATAAATTGATTATGGATATGGTCAAATCTCAGGCATTCTGTTTTTAATGAAACGCTGCCTTCTTGAACCAAATGAAGCATGTCTTTTAATTGTTCCCTCCAGCGGGGGATTGCTTCATTCAGATTGAATTGAATAAATCGTATCAAAACTTTCATGGAATGATGAAGCGATTCCAATTTCTGCTTTGTTTCCTGAAAAATGACCAATCTCACATTTAACTCAATTATGCAATCCGCAAGCCTTTTTTCAGTGCCTCCATCCAAGGTGGGGGCCATTCTTTTTTGAAGAATTGATAATGATTGAATGAATTCCTTTATTTTTGCGTTGTGGTACTCGTAATCGTCTTCCAATTTCGCAAGTGTTGTTTTCTCTTCATTCAATAAAGTATCAAGAATTCGACCAAGCTTAAGTTGTAGCCTTTCCACTTGAGCTTCAACCTGCAAGCACTTTGAAAGGAGGGGGCGCGGACTGTTTTTCAATCCAAAAAACCATTTTCGGGACGGGCTTTTTTGAATATTCCTTAAGTCTCGAAAGTCTATGCTTTCCAATTTGGTCAATATTTCTGACAATAATTGATGAACGTGTCTCATCTCACTTGAATGGATGTGATTCAATAAATGGGAGTCGAAGAAATTAAGTTTGGAATAGTGACGCCTGCATTCATCCTCGATTCCTGAGATATCGGGGATATTCTTCCCGGCTATAGGCATCTCCTTACTAAAGTTACTGTTTGTCATATGAAATCACCAATGTTTTTGTTTTACGTACTCGATTTCCACCTGAAGGTCATGGAGGTCACCCGAATGGAGCTTGATTAAATCATCATTCAATGATTGATTGATTAAGCTCAAAGCCTCCTTGGCTTCGCCCATCGTTTTGCGAAAGGATGGATCATTTAAGCCATTGGCAGATAGTGCAGCATATTTTTCTGTGATTTCAACAGCCGAATCGAGATGCTGATAAAAAAATTGCTCACAGGAAAAAAACAATTGAGGTTTTAGTTTTACAGTATGAAATATTTGTTTGGATAATTTTTGGGTTTCATAGAACTGTCTAAAGGCAGAAATGGATTTTAATTGAAATATTGATTTATTCAGCTTCTTTATTTTTTGTTTGGATTCTTTTAATTGTTGCCGTATGTATGCATACTCTTTACGGTCGAGGCCATATTGCTTATGGATATTGGCTGTTTGCATCCACTTGATGATGAAGTAAATGGCGATTGAAGAACTTATTGCAAGAACGCTAGTAAGGGAAAATGGGATATTCCATGAAAAAAAGCTCAAAAGCCAAATAAAGATCCCGGATAGAGTTGAAATGCAGCTTCTTATGATATAGCGCATGAAAGATTTCATCGTCTTTGGCTCCCTCAATTTGGTAACTCCATCTTATAATATTGACTTCCGGCAAGCAAGTTGTTCACCTACATGGATGGTGCATCTTTTTCTTTGGTGTCTTCAAAATCCATTCTGTGCACAAAAAAAGGAGTGCATTTGCACACCTCCAATTTTTTCCTAATATAAAATATCAAAAGATGAAAATTCTTTTTCTGTTGCCTTCCATGTCCATTGTACATCCCTTACCTTTGAAAAGGGAGTGGGGTTATCCTTCAGTTTGTCGATGAAAGGATAGATGACTTTCTCATCACCTTGTACGAAAACTTCCACTGATCCATCTCCCAGGTTCTTGACCCACCCGTATAAACCATTTTCCATGGCGATTTTTTGGACAGTGAACCGGAAACCGACACCCTGTACTTTGCCCGTTACAAAAATATTAGCGCTTTTGATCAATGCAGCCTCACCTCGATTTATCTTTGGCAAGGATTATAACATTCACATATCACCATGTAAAAAATATGAATGTTTCATTACTCTAAAAAGTGTGATTTCCGCTGGAGGATGCTCGTTTTTTGAGCGGCGTCCGGTGATCCCTCAGGACATTGCATTCACTTCTTCGAGCCTAACATCGCACGAAGAAAATGCGTATGCATTTTCGAGGAGTCACCCACCTTCCGACCATTAATATGATTAATTCGGGACCAGAAAACCTGTTCAAAAATAATCTTTGTTTCGTTAATAGCCAAAAAATCCTTTCGATTTGAAGGCAATCTCAAACACATTGCTTGTCTATCATCTGAAAATGATGACCTATAGGGATTTGATAAAATTGGCGACAGATCGATTAAATTCATCTGGTTCTTCCAAGAAAGGGCAATGGCAGCTGTTTTCGAATATTTGTAAAACCGATCCCGGAATTGAATGATAAAGATGTTCGCCGGCAGCTACAGGAATCAGTTTTTCGTCCCGTCCGAAACAGAGAAGAGTCGGGGTGGCGATTGACGGAAGAAAATCTCTATAGTCGACGATGGATTGATCGAATAAAATGGCACTGGCGATGGATTCTGGCACCTTATTCACTTCTTCATTCATCCACTTTGCATCCTCTGACGATAAAGGTTCCTTAAACATCAGGGGGATGAATTCGGAAACAAACTGCTCTCTGTTCGTTTGGATTTGCCGCATAAAATGAATAAGCGTAGGTAAATCAAACGCTCCGATATCAAAATCGGACCATTTAAAATCCGAAGCTAACTCATCGACAATAACTGTGCCCTTGACTGATTGGTTTCCGAAAGACTTTAAATATTCCCATACAACAAAAGCACCCATCGACCACCCGACTAGAATGACTTCCTTTAATTTCAGTTTGTTTATAAAGGAGTGGAGGTCAGCGGCATACGATGAAACTGTATGTCCAGAGGGGACTTTGGATGACTTTCCGTGTCCCCGCAGATCAATCGTGATTGTCCGGAATTGCTTTTCAAAAAAAGGAATTTGCTTTTGGAAGAACTTACTGCTCATCCAAACTCCGTGAATGAAAATGATGGGAGTGCCTGTTCCACTGTCCGTATAAAAAAGGATGGTATCATCATTCAGCTTAAATTCCGCCATTGATATTTGCCTCCTAATCGATTAATCAACAACAATATAGCCAATCATCGGCCCTTGATGGGCATAATCTTCGTGCATATTACAGATGATGCGATATACGCCTTCTTTCGTGAATTTTAATGGTACTATTGTTTCTTTTCCTTTCTTCACAGTCCCTTTAATGTTAGTACCTTCAATATAAAAAGGGTGTTCATCACCATTGACCCCATATATTTTCAGATTGACCTTTTCATTTTTTTGCAGGACGATCGTACCGGGATCCCATCTGTATGCCTCGATCATCTTACCATCCTTCGTCGTAGATTTAAATTCTGCAGTGATCATATTGATCGTACGAACCCCTTTATCAGCATCTACTATGGTTTCCACACTATCAGGCTTTAAAGTAAACCATGCTGCGGCACCGATGATCGCCAAGAATAATAATAGAATTGCGACAATATTCTTCTTTTTGATGACAATGAAATTCAAATCTCTTCCCCCTTCAATATCAAATTACTTAACTATATGCAGACAAGCCTGTAATTTTTCCGTTTTTTTCCCTTTTGAAAGGAGCTTGCTAAAATGGCACAACTTTTGAACGAAGGAATATATTATAAGCATCTTTAGGCTGGGGTGACAGTCATGTCCGTATATCAAAACCAAAATGTGGTTAATAGATTGAAATTAGCAAGATGGCTTCAAGTAATATACGAAGAGACGATAGAGAATGAAGGAAATTGTTTGAATGAGATAGATTTCAGCATTCGTAATTTGTATGCGTACCTAAAGCTGAGAAGGTTACGGCTGCATCATCTGGAATCAAAGATGCTATCGGAAGGCCTCGGGTCATTCAAACAGTCAGAAGAACACGTAGAGCACTTTTTACAAAAGAGCATCGAAAATTTAACAAACCGTCCTATCGGAAGCGAAGGAAGATATGACTGGTGGAAAGCCACGCGGTTAAGAAAGGAAAGGGCAACATGCCTATTCGGTGCATACGATTCGGAGAAAACAGTAAAAAAAATGGTCACCATGGATATGAATATGAGTAATGAAACAATTGAGAGGCTTCTCAAGTGCGGGATGGATTTGGCAAGGATTAATTGCTCCCACGACAGTCCAGGAGAATGGATCAAAATGATATATAAAATCAAACAGATTGAGGCTGCCATCGGCAATGATGGATGTCAAATATTCATGGATCTCCCTGGGCCAAAGATTCGTGTAAAAAATATATTATATAATCCATATACGACGAAGGTTTCCGTCAATTCTGATGAAGCCAAGCAAGGAATGGTGGCAGAAAGGAAGATGAACGATGTCGAGGATGTCAAAGCAAGTTTTATGATAGAAATCAAGGGAAGGGACCATTTTCAATCGATTGAAGGAAATGAAGTGCTGGAAATTAAACAAGGGAATGAACAGAAAGCTAAACTGAACATTATTAAGGTATTGGATGACCACAGCTTATTGGTTGAAACGCATGAGTCATTCGAAGTCAACCAGAATTGTAAGCTGTTTATCGGAAACACTGGAATTGATATTACAAATGTACAACTTGATCCGATGCAGATGAGACTGAAAAAAGGGTATAAAGTAAGAATTTATCTAGATGAAAACAATTTCAAACGAATCAGGGGAAACAGCCAATGCGCTTGTATTTCTGTTTCACATCCAAAGGCATTGAGAAATGTGAGGCTGAAAGACAGGGTCTACTTTGATGATGGCCAAGTCGAGGGAAAGGTGATGCGCATAACCCCTGATTTTATTGAGCTTTTGATTCTCACTCCGTCTGAAAAGGCAAAAAAGATAAAGGCTGGAAAGGGAGTGAACTTTCCCGATTCCTTTGTTCATTTAATGATGCCGAATTTGACGAATCAAGATCTAAAATACCTGCCTGTCATCATTGAACATGCAGATATCATCGGGTTATCTTTTGTCAATCATCCTCAAGACGTAAAAAAGCTAAAGGATATACTTGAAGATTATGGGAGAACCGATATTGGCATCGTCGCAAAAATTGAAACGAAGGAAGGTGTCAATCAACTTTCCAGCATTTTGGAGGAAGGTCTTCAATATCCAAAATTCGGTGTTATGATTGCCAGGGGTGATCTAGCAGTCGAAATCGGCTTTCAAACGATGATTTCAATTCAGCAGCATATTATCAGTATGTGCAACGCTGCACATGTGCCTGTGATTTGGGCAACAGAAGTACTGGAGCTGTTAACCAAAAAAGGTCAGCCAAGCAGGTCTGAAATCTCAGATGTCTTTTTAGGGAGCAAATCAGATTGCATCATGTTAAATAAAGGACCTTATATTTCAGAGTCATTAAAGATGCTCGATATGCTCCTTCAAGGCGAAATAACATCCAATGTCTTTTATCGCAGCGATACCCGCAATTTTTTTCAATCGCAGTTTGAAATAATGAATATAAGGAGAACTACTTAATCCATACAGAACCGTGGAGGGGATTTCCACTGCACGCTGGCGGAATTCATTCTTGATGCCCTTAAGGCGCGGAAAACTATATAATGGTCACCAGAATCGAGATCTGATGCCCGTCAAGTGCGGAAAACTCTATAACGGTCACCAGATTCGGGGTCTGATGCCCTTTAGGCGCGGAAAACTATATAATGGTCACCAGATTCGGGGTCTGATGCCCTTAAGGCGCGGAAAACTCTATAACGGTCACCAGAGTGGAGATCTGATGCCCTTTAGGAGCGGAAAACTATATAACGGTCACCAGATTCGGGGTCTGATGCCCTTAAGGCGCGGAAAACTATATAATGGTCACCAGAGTGGAGATCTGATGCCCTTTAGGCGCGGAAAACTCTATAACGGTCACCAGAGTGGAGATCTGATGCCCTTTAGGCGCGAAAAACTCTATAACGGTCACCAGAGTGGAGATCTGATGCCCTTTAGGCGCGGAAAACTATATAACGGTCACCAGATTCGGGGTCTGATGCCCTTAAGGCGCGGAAAACTCTATAACGGTCACCAGAGTGGAGATCTGATGCCCTTTAGGCGCGGAAAACTATATAACGGTCACCAGATTCGGGGTCTGATGCCCTTAAGGCGCGGAAAACTATATAATGGTCACCAGAATCGAGATCTGATGCCCGTCAAGCGCGAAAAACTATATAACGGTCACCAGAGTGGAGATCTGATGCCCTTTAGACGCAGAAAACTATATAACGGTCACCAGATTCGGGGTCTGATGCCCTTAAGGCGCGGAAAACTCTATAACGGTCACCAGAATTGGTGTCTGATGCCCTTAAGGCGCGGAAAACTCTATAACGGTCACCAGAGTGGAGATCTGATGCCCTTTAGACGCGAAAATCTATATAACGGTCACCAGAATCGAAATCTGATGCCCTTTAGGCGCAGAAAACTTTATAACGGTCACCAGAATCGAGATCTGATGCCCGTCAAGCGCGAAAAACTATATAATGGTCACCAGAATCAAAATCTGATGCACTCCAAGCGCGTAAATCTTAAACAGGTGTTCAAATTCTAATTCTAGTCACCTTTCTGAGCGAGGGGCAAGCAGCTTGCTTGCTCCGGTTGACATCTTCCGAGGCTAAGAATAGGACCAAAGGGGATCGAGAGGATATTCTCTCGATCCCTTTGGTGTACAAACTGAAAAGTAAGTAATTTTTACCATGTTTTTTTCAAAAACCGCTTTAGCATGTCATCGCTGTTTCATTTTCTTAACAATCACTACTTTTTTCCCGTGCTTATGAATGTGAATGATAAAATATGGCTTAGAATGTAGGAAGATAGGTTAGGTGGATGTATGATTAGAAGATGGACAATGATGATTTTTGCATTGATTTTTGTTTTAAGCAATTCGTACCATACTTTTGCAAAGGACAAAGATGAATCTTTAACGATTAGAAGTCAAGCAGCAGCGGTATTGGACTCGACCACTGGTACAGTACTATATCAGAAAAACGGAAATAAAAAAATGTACCCGGCTAGTCTTACAAAGATTGCGACGGCGATATATGCAATTGAAAAAGGAAAGCTGGATGACAAGGTGACCGTGAGCAAAAACGCGGCTTCCGTTGATGGAACGCGGGTTTACTTAGATGAAGGAGAAGTTGTGACTTTGAAGCACCTCCTCCAAGGTATGCTGATCAACAGCGGAAATGATGCAGCAATTGCAGTTGCGGAACACATTGATGGAAGCGTTCCAAAATTTGCTGAACACATCAATGCGTATTTGAAAAAGCAGATTGGTGTCAAACACACTCATTTTGTAAATCCTAATGGACTTTATGATCCAGAACATTACACAACTGCAAATGATCTGGCCAAGATTACAAATTATGCAATGAAGAATGAAACGTTCCGCCAAATTTTTGGTACAAAACAGCTTAAGTGGAATGGAGAATCGTGGAATACAACCTTATATACCCATCATCGGATGCTCAAAGGTGAAATACCTTACAAGGGCATTACAGGAGGCAAGACGGGTTTTGTGAATGAGTCTGGCCACACTCTTGCCACGACAGCACAAAGTTCAAATATCCATTTGACGGTTATTACAATGGATGCCATATATAAAAAAAATGCATACAAGGATACGAAAACTCTCCTTGACTACGGGTTTTCCCACTTCAAAACGATTAAAGTCCCAAAAGGCAGTATGTTTACGAAAGGAAAGAAAAAATACGAAGCCAACAAGGATTTATTTTTCACAAAAAATTTAAGTACTTCTGTCAAAGAAGAAGTGGAGAAAAACGGACTATTAAAAATAGTGGATAAAACCGGGGATGTAATTGACGAATTCCCTTTATCAGAGAAGAAAGTGCATGCGGCACAAGGGGATCTTCCACACAAGGGTAAGAAAGAAGATTCTGATCTGCATTCTTCAATAATGGTCAGTGCGGTGTCAATTATGTTATTCTTCATGACCACGCTTTTCATCAGGAAACTCATCAGGAAAATAAAACGCTGAATCATTTCAGGCGAGGCTGCCCCATAGGTGATATGACTATGCGGCAGCCTCTTTTGCATCCTCCAATACTTCATTCTTTCGGTCGCTGGTAAACAATGCTATAGTAGAAGCAATCATTTAGATGAAAAAGGGGGGACAGCTCATGAATGAAGCAGCTATTGATCAATATTCCCGTCCATTGAAGGATTTAAGAATTTCGGTAACAGACAGGTGCAATTTTCGCTGCCGATACTGTATGCCGGCTGAAATATATGGCCCTGATTTCCCATTTTTAAAGCACTCGGAAATATTGACCTTTGAAGAAATCGAAAGAATTGTGAATGCATCAGCCCAGCTTGGCGTTGAAAAAGTGAAAATCACTGGAGGAGAACCGCTTCTTCGAAAACAGCTGCCTGAATTGATCCACAAGCTGTTCAATATAGAAGGCATCCGGGATATAGGATTGACAACGAATGGGATGCTCTTGCCCAATTTGGCAGCTAAATTAAAATCAGCAGGATTAAAAAGAATAAATGTCAGCCTGGATGCAATAGATGAAGAATTATTTGCAAAGATGAATGGAGTGGGCATCAGCCCTGAAAATGTTAAAAAGGGCATTCGTGCTGCTCAACAGGCAGGATTGCAAGTGAAAGTGAATATGGTCGTCCAGAAAGGCATCAACGAATCAGAAATCGTTCCAATGGCTGATTATTGTCGTGATAACAATTTGACCTTAAGGTTTATCGAGTTCATGGATGTTGGAACTTCTAACGGATGGAATTGGGATCAAATCGTCACCAAAAAAGAAATCATGGCGAAATTGATTGAACATTTTGAATTTAACCCTTTGGATGCCAACTATTATGGAGAGGTAGCAAAACGCTATCAATATGATGATCAAACAACAGAAATTGGCTTTATTACCTCTGTTTCTGAATCATTCTGCTCCACATGTACGCGAGGCAGATTATCTGCCGATGGAAAGATCTATACTTGTTTATTTGCTGAAAACGGGCATGACATAAAAAGTTTTTTGCGCAGTGGATCGACGGATGCACAATTGAGGGAATTCATTGCGGGAATATGGGAAAAACGAAATGATCGATATTCGGATGAAAGAACGGAAGAGACCGTGAAAAATAAGAAAAAAATCGAAATGTCCTATATAGGCGGCTGAATCCAGTCGTACGGGAGGGGAGAAATGTGAGGAATCGAACACCTAAACTTATTAAAGAAGCCATCATGCAAGTGATGACTTATAAAACAAAGGGAGTAATTGAATATGTCAACATCGAAGAGTCTGATGGAAGGTATTTAGCCGAACCGTTAGCTGCCGATCATGATATCCCACTTTTCGATCGTTCACCATATGATGGATTTGCCATAAAGGCATCTGAAAATGATGTCAGCGGCGTCAACCTCTTGATCGTTGATGAAATCGGTGCTGGTGAAGTCAGTCCCCATATTCTTCAGGAAGGGGAGGCAATCCGGATCATGACCGGTGCACAAATCCCCAACGGTGCGGATTGTGTCATTATGCTGGAAGATGTTGAGGAAATTACATCCGGCGGGTACAGATTCATTAAACCTAAGATCAATGTCAAGAAAGGGGAAAATATTTCTTTCCGAGGGGAGGAATTGAAAAGTGGCCATCACCTCGTTGATAATGGTACTGTGGTAACTCCCGGTGTGAAAGCTTTGTTGGCGACATTCGGATATGCCAAGGTTCCCGTTGTCCGAAAGCCGGTAGTATCGATCATAGCAACCGGTACTGAGCTTCTTGACATCCATGAGCCGATTCAACCTGGAAAGATCAGGAACAGCAACGGATATATGATCGAATCCCAAGTGATCAAAGCTGGAGCAATCCCATATAGAATCTCTGTTAGTGAAGATAGACTTGAAACGATTCTGGAAAAAGTGGAAGAATCATTAGTATCATCTGACATTCTCATCACAACGGGCGGAGTTTCTGTAGGCGATTATGATTTGCTCCCAGAAATATATGAAAAACTAGGAGCGAATGTATTATTCAATAAAATAGCGATGAGGCCTGGCAGTGTTACGACTGTAGCAGAATTAAACGGTAAGCTTCTGTTCGGTCTTTCCGGAAATCCATCAGCGTGCTTTGTCGGCTTCGAGTTGTTTGCCCGTCCGATCTTGCGCCATTGGCTTCATTCAGATAAACCATTTCTTCAACAAAGGCAGGCATATCTATGCTCGAGCTTTGAAAAACCGAATACTTTTACAAGATTCATAAGAGGCAGATACATATATGACGACGGGAAAATCAAGGTGTCAACAGTCGGTCTCGATAAATCAAGCACTGTCTCTTCACTTGCTTGGGCCGATTGTTTAATCTGTCTGCCTGGAGGGGATTCAAGCTTCAAGGTAGATGAACTTATCGATACAATCGATTTAAATGATCAAATTGGGAGTGTTCACCCTTGGACAGAAGTAAAGTAAGCATCCTATAAGGGTGCTTTTTTTGGGAGATCATCAGAGGCGATTGACAAAGACCGTCCATTAAACAGCATGAAAGAACATTGCTTTGCAAATAGAAGGGATTTCGATACACTAGTAGTACTTATTAATACAGGAGTGGTTTTAGTGTCTTTAGGATGGCGTGTCATTATTATGAAAGGTGAAAATGAACCTTGGTGGTTCTTTGAAGATTGGGAAGAGGATATCGTCCTTGAAAAATCATTTGATGATAAGGAAAAGGCTATCTCATTCTTTAATGAAAAAGCAGAAAAATTTAAGAGTGTATATCAGCGAATGAGACAGAAAAAAACAATCATGGCAGCATTTTGGAATGAAGGGGAACGAAATTTTTGCGAAGGCTGTGATGATGACCTTCAAATTTATCTTGGCTTGATGCTGATGTATGGAAATGAGCCATATGATGTAAAGGAAGAGGAAGAAAAGCTATTCCATTTATAGTGTGAGCAATTTACGGGGGATGGGGGAAAACTGGTGAATATCTTAATCATCGGAGGAACTAAGTTTGTTGGGAGAAGTATTGCTGCTGAAGCATTAGAAAGAAACCATGATGTGACATTGTTCAATAGGGGTATAACGAACCCTGATGCATTTCCGGAAGTACCTGTCATGATCGGGAATCGGGACAATGTAAATGACCTTGAACAAATTGCCCGGAGCCACTGGGATGTCATCATTGACACATGCGGCTACCAGCCTCATTCGGTGCAAAAAGCAATGGATATCCTTAGAAACTCTACTGGTAAATATGTGTTCATCTCTACATGTTCAGTCTATAAAGACGCGTTTAAAGCAACAGGGGTGACTGAAGAATCTGAAACGTTGAAGCTTTCAGAGGGTGATGAATCTCGATTGCATGAAGAAGGTTCACTGCCTGTGGAAAGGTATTATGGAGAACTGAAACAATTATGCGAATGCGAGGTCATGAATACGTTTGGAAAGGATGCATTGATTATTCGTCCAGGTTTGATTGTCGGACCCTATGATCCATCAGACCGCTTTACCTATTGGGTAGAGCGAATTTCAAGAGGGGGCAGTACGCTGGTACCCGACAACCTGGATTGTCTCATTCAATTTATTGATGTAAGAGATTTGGCATCCTGGGTGTTTACCATGATCGAAGAAAGCCTTAATGGCATATGGAATGTGGTCGGTCCGACAGAACCGCTGAGATTTGGCGACTTTTTAACCGAATGCAAACAAACTCTGAATTCACACGCAGAATTTGTGCAGGTGTCCGACCAGTTTTTATTGGAGAATGAAGTACAGCCATGGATGGAACTCCCCTTGTGGATTCCTCAGATAAATAGCTATGGGCTGGATATTCGCAAAGTCAAGGAATTCGGATTGAAGACCCGGCCTTTGAAAGAAACGATCAAAGAAACGTATGAGTGGGCATCTTCTCGTGATCAGGAACTCAAAAGAAACGCAGGGCTGGATAAAGAGAAAGAAAAACGCTTATTAAACCTGAGGGTGAATAGCCATTAATTAAGTGGAGGAGCTCGGCCAGCACAGTGAAAGCGAGAATTTGCACGCAAAACAACTGAGGGATATAACAGAACCGAAATGAAAAAGGCTGTCAAAAGTATAAACACTTACGGACAGCCTTTCTTGCATGATCAATGAAATTTGCTTTCAACCTCTTGACAAATTTGGTCGGCAGTCAATCCATGAGCATTGATGACAGAACCTTGAGTAGTGACATTTTGAATGCCCATTACGTTTTGATCTTGCCCGGTGATTACACAGCAATCACAGTTAGTCGCATCATTTTCATTCTTTAAATCCACCACTTCATAACCTTTTTCCCGAAGGACTTGAGAAACATCAGAAAGAGACTGTTCTACACCAATTCTTTTTGACATAAAAAAACACCTCCTATAATAATTTTATCATCACCAAATATCGCGTTATTATGCGAAATTCATGTGGATAAAACAAGGCAGGAAGGTTAGGTATAAACTACCATTTTTACAAAAAGAACAACAGAACGTTTGTTCGTATAGAAAAATGTGCTAAAATGGG
This sequence comes from Falsibacillus albus, assembly GCF_003668575.1. Lineage (NCBI taxonomy): Bacteria > Bacillati > Bacillota > Bacilli > Caryophanales > Bacillaceae > Falsibacillus > Falsibacillus albus. Next base: position 94,416 of record NZ_RCVZ01000006.1, read on the forward strand.
GTTGTACAGTTACATAGCAGGGTGGGCAGTGGCTACTCCCGGGAAGGGAGGTGGTCGCTTAATGATTCCAATTGCTGAAACGATGCAGTTAATGATTGCTTTTGGTTCATTAATCATTGCCATTGTGGCGGTTACACAAAAAAAGAAGTAACCCACCCTGTTGCTCTCTAAAAAAGGGTGAGTTACTTCTCTCTTACTTAGGGCTGCTGCACTTCTTGCAGTGATAGCTGTACCTGGAGTTCTGGTTGCCGCCAGAACTCTATAATAACTTATGCTCCTTGTATTGAATTATAACCGTTTTATGCGGACACGTAAAGGAGATGCCCTTTTTTAACTAAAAGTTTTTTACCTGTCCGACGCGGGGATATATCATTTCTTCTGCATGATCATTCGAACTGGACCTGCTGCCCATTATTTCCAAGAAGATTCCTGCATAATGTTCATCCCATTGAGTTCCGCGGCCATCATTTATGATGGCAAGGGCTTTGTCTGGATTCATACCTTTTCTATATGGTCTGTTGGAGGTCATGGCATCATAGGCATCTGCTATGGCAATGATCCTTCCAAATACGGGGATGTCTTTTCCTGCAAGCCCAGAGGGATACCCTTTGCCATCCACTCTTTCGTGGTGATGCTTGATCCCCGGGAGAAGCTGTCGCATATTTTCAGGAAGATTGACCTCTGAAAGAATTTGGGCACCAATCAAAGGATGCTCTTTAATTTGATTGAACTCTTCATTGGTTAATTTACCATCCTTCAGAAGGATATCATCTTTGATCCCGATTTTCCCGATATCGTGCAGCAGAGCTGATTTTACCAGCCAATTCAATTGATCTGCAGACAATTGTGCTTTTTCACCAATTAATAAAGAATAGTCAGCCACCCTTTGTGAATGACCTGCCGTATAAGGATCCCTCGCATCCAACGCAGCTGCAATGACCGTGAAAAAACTATCGAGCAGCTGAGAGTTTTGCTTATCCCGAAGTTTGATCGATAGGATCATATGGTTGAAGCCATGGATTAATTCAGCGAATTCATCCGTATGGTGATTTGGCAGCATTGAAATACTGCCCTCTTGCACTTCTTTAAATCCTAACTGCATTTCGAGCAGCGGCTTTTGAATGCTTTTATAAAGCAAGATTGCCCCGGTGATGCTGAAAAGGATGATAACAAAGATGATGATGGCTGCCCAGCTCAAATATTCATTTGAGACAACGATGGATGACTCAACGAATCTAACCTGTGTGGCGAGACTGAAGAGGAGCACTGGAAACAAAGATAAAAACAATGCTCCGATCAGCAGCTTCCTTTTAATGCTGAAAAAATAATGTTGATCGGACGCTAGCGTCGACTGATACAGGCTCATGGACCTCTCCTGCAAATCCAATATGATCGCTCTGATGGATTGTTGGGTTAAAAAAAACTCAATTAAAGCATGCATAGAAGCGATGAGCAAAGCACCGATAAAAGCCAAAATAATAAACGAATACGGAATTTTCAATATCCCGATTCGGATGAAAATCAGCGTCAATACAATTGATGGGATAGCCAACCCAAGAAAGTGGGGGAGCAATATCCTCTTAACAGTCAAGTAAGGGAACTGCAAAATCACTTTGTATGCTGTAAGCAGCTGATTTTTTGATATTTGCCCCTTTACATAAATTTCATAAAGAGGTTTCAAATGCAATCGATAGACGATCATCTCCGAGGACAGCATGACGCATAAAGAAAATGCCAAGATGAACCAGATTGCTTTTACTTCTGTGGCCGACAGATTCAATGTCTGAAAGATAAATATCGACCCGATCCCCAATACTGCGACAAGTGAACCTATCAGATAATTGAACAGCATTCTTTTTTTGAATTGAGTATATATTGACAAAGGTTTTTTACTCCTCATATGGAAATTTATACTTAAAGTATATCATTTTCTGACATGACCGAATATACTCCTACATCAAGGAAAGCTCTCAGTTTGACATTCTCTTTCAGTGTTGTATAATTATTTAAAAGAATAAACATTTTACAAATAATGAGTTCGCTATTCACATATTATAAAGAGTGATCACAGGAAGCGGTACTTTTTATAATATGTGAATTTTTTATTTATAAAATTGAAGCATATTAATATTTTTGATTGTAATGGAGGATTTACCGTGGAAAAAGGAACTGTAAAATGGTTTAACGCAGAAAAAGGCTTTGGATTCATCGAAGTTGAAGGCGGAAATGATGTATTTGTTCACTTCTCAGCTATCACTGGCGAAGGCTTCAAAACATTGGAAGAAGGCCAACAGGTTGAATTCGAAATCGTAGAAGGCAATCGTGGCCCACAAGCAGCTAACGTTGTAAAATTATAATCAGCAGATTCTGGTTTATTGAATAGCTATCCTAACATGGGTAGCTATTTTTATAAAAGGCTATTTCCGAAGGATTGCTGTTCGAAAATTACAGCAATGACTCCGAAAACAGCTTTATCAAATATAAATACTACCAATGGAGGTAAGTTCCATATGGCATTTGGAAGAAAACCTGAAGAAGAGATTATTACAGCCGAAACAAAGATTTGGGAATGTACATCCGATTCCTGCAAAGGATGGATACGAGATAATTTCAAAAGCAGCGAAGATCCTCGCTGTCCTCTTTGTGGTAGTGAAATGGAATCTACGACAAAAGTACTTCAAGTTGTCGATAACAACAGTCCGATTAAAGACTAATATGATTCTTTGAAAAGGCTGTCCCTAAGGTGAGAAAACTTATGGGACAGCCTTTTCTCGATGGGATTTTTAACTTTGCAATAATGAGGATGATTAAAGTGGCTCCAATTGTTTCGAGAGAATATAAAGAAAAAATGAAAAAAAAAATAATGGAAACTGCTTTTTTGTGCTTTGCTGAAAAGGGATTTCAGGTCGCCACGATGGATGATATTGTCAAAAATTCCGGCATGAGCAAGGGAGCGATCTACAATTATTTTAAAAGTAAAGATGACATTTATATTGCCTTGATGGAGGAAAGAACAAAGACAAGCATTGGACAGCTTAAAGACAAGCTCTCAGCCATTCCTTCAGCCAAAAAGCAAATGGAATTCTTATTAAATGTATATAGCCTTCAAGCTGAAAAAAATCCGGAGTGGCAGAACAATATTCGAGTCCATATCGAATTTTGGCTTCAATCTTCAAGGGATGAAAAATTAAAACTACTCCTTGAAAAGAGAATGAAAGAAATTTATCAACAATTGATTTTTGACATTCTCGAAGAAGGGAAACGCACGGGGGAGTTCTCCAAAAGTCTCGATTCAACCTTAATTTCCATCTTGTTCTGGTCAATCATCGATGGTATTTCCACCTATTATGGTGTGATGAAAGATGATTATCCATACCGTAAAGTGATGGAGAAGGCAGGGGAAATGATTTTAAAAGAAATAAATCACAAATCCGAGTATCATAAGGAGGATATTTAGTTTTTTTATAGAATAAAATAAACCGTACAGTCGGTTTTGATAAAACAAATAAAGGGGTGTTAAATGTGGCATTAATGAAAAGGCTCTTTCAATGTACCCTAGAAGAATCAGTCACTGCTTGGAACAAAGGCTTTGAAGGGTATTATTTTGATGCGTCTACCGATGTCGATCGATTTACGAAAAGAATGATCTCCGACGGACTGCAGCCATCCATTTCCATAATCGCCTTTGAAGATGGATCACCTGTTGGGCTCGTGCTTAGTGGGAAGAGAAAAGTTAGAGGAGTCACGATGTCGTGGAATGGGGGGACAGGTGTCGCCACAGAATATCGCCGACATGGAATTGGAAAGGAATTAATGGCTGAGGCTATGAGCATCTATCAAGAAGAGAATGTAGATGTTGCCACATTGGAAGCGATTTCCCAAAATGAGAAAGCAATTAAACTTTATGAAAAAATGGGGTATCGAATTGTAGATGGAATCAATCACTATACTTTGAAAGGTGAATGGCAGGAAACAGATGACGGAAAAAGATTCTTCAATATCAAAAAAGGAAGTATCACAGACATAAAACAATTTGCTCTATACCAGGATAAGGGGCCTTGGCAGGCGCAATGGGAGCATATCGCGGATGCGGAGGCATGGATATCTATTAATGAAGAAGGAAATGTAAATGGATATGCCATTTATAAGAACCACTTTAATGAAGAAGGTACCTTACAGGCAGTTACGCTATTTCAAGCAAATACCGCAGCTGATCAAGAAGGGGGTAGCCTCCTTCAGGCTTTGGTCAGGAAGGTATTCCAGCCCGAAGTCGAAAATCTTAAACGAACGGCTGCATTTATTCCGGTTTCCAACAAAAATCTCGTTGCCTTGCTTTTAGAAAATGGCTTCGAAACTAGTGTTGAACAGGTTTATATGGTCAAACCATTGACGGATAAAGGGGATGCATTTGTTCAGGAATATTATGCATTTTCCAAACAGGATGCGCATTGAAAATGATTGACAGAGCTGGCGTGAAATTAATTTCATTCATTCTCTATTTTAAGGAATGGAAACAAACTTTACGAAAATAGCCATAAGAAAAAGACTGCAAGTAAATTCCTGCAGTCTTTTTTTTTATCCCTTTACCGTTTCAAGAAATTCATCGTAGGACATTTGTTTGTCGATAAGTCCATTAGGGGTTATTTCAATGATGCGATTAGCGATCGTTTGTATGAATTGATGGTCATGTGATGCAAATATCATCGATCCTTTAAAACTAATCAGTCCATTGTTCACTGCTGTAATGGATTCCAAATCCAAGTGGTTTGTCGGTTCATCCAATAATAAGACGTTAGCTCCGCTAAGCATCATTTTGGAAAGCATACAGCGGACTTTTTCTCCTCCTGAAAGCACACTCGCTTTTTTCAAGACTTCTTCCCCGGAGAATAGCATCCTGCCAAGGAATCCTCGCAAAAAGGTTTCGCTTTGATCATTTGGAGAGAATTGGCGCAGCCAGTCAACCAAATTCAAATCACAACCTTCAAAATAAGAAGAGTTATCCTTTGGAAAATAAGCTTGTGAAGTGGTGACGCCCCATTTAAATGTTCCGCTGTCAGGCTCCATCTCACCAGCCAATATTTTAAATAAGGCCGTTTTCGCTGCTTCATCATCACCGACCAATGCAATTTTATCATCCTTATTCATGATGAAACTTACATTATCAAGTACCTTTTCACCGTCAATCGTTTTGGAAATGTTCTCGACGCGAAGCAAATCATTTCCGATTTCACGATCTGGGGTAAAGCCTACGAACGGATACCTGCGGGAAGATGGCCTGATATCATCAAGGGTGATTTTATCAAGCAATTTCTTCCGGGAAGTCGCTTGTTTGGACTTGGATGCATTTGCACTGAATCGGGCAATGAAATTTTGCAATTCCTTGATTTTCTCTTCTTTTTTCTTATTGGCATCCTGGGCCATTCTTGTCGCCAATTGACTGGATTCGTACCAGAAATCATAGTTCCCTACATAAATCTGGATTTTTCCAAAATCAAGATCGGCGATGTGTGTACACACTTTATTTAAGAAATGACGGTCATGCGATACAACAATGACTGTATTCTCGAAATTAATTAAGAACTCTTCGAGCCATTGAATTGCTTTTATGTCCAAATGGTTTGTCGGCTCATCCAGCAAGAGGACATCCGGTTTGCCAAACAATGCTTGTGCTAATAATACTTTTACCTTTTCAGAACCAGTAAGTTCTGACATCTTTTTGGCATGAAGGTCTTCGCCGATTCCAAGGCCTTTCAATAGAATGGCAGCTTCAGATTCAGCTTCCCAGCCATTCAATTCGGCAAATTCGCCTTCTAGCTCAGCTGCTTTCATGCCATCTTCATCACTGAAGTCCTCTTTCATATAAATGGCGTCCTTTTCCTGCATGACTTCATATAAACGCGCATGGCCCATTATTACGACTTTCAATACTTCATGTTCTTCATACTCGAAATGGTTCTGCTTTAAAACGGCTAGCCGTTCTCCTGGCGTCATAAAGACCGATCCGCTTTGTGGATCCAATTCCCCTGATAATATTTTTAAAAATGTCGATTTGCCTGCACCGTTTGCCCCGATAAGACCATAGCAGTTGCCAGGCGTGAATTTTATATTAACATCTTCAAATAGTTTGCGATCACCAAATCGCAAACCAACGTTATTTACGGTAATCATAGTCAATTCCTCCAAAACTAATATCTAGCAAATTATATCATTATACAGCGGAGATTGCGAACAAGATTTCGCAGTGGTTTTCTAGACTGCCATGATATAAATTCACAGATATTTTCGATGCTGAAAAAACAAAAAACTGAACTTCCATTTTCGAAGTTCAGCCCGTCACGATTTCATTCTCCATGTCGTCAGTGTTGTTTTAAGTGAAGAATAGGTGCCAATGGCTGCATATCCATAAAAGTATCCCATGAAAAGCCCGGCTATCAGGTGTCCTTTGTGGCTGTAAAAGATTGAAATCACCAATCCTAAAAATAACGCCAGCGCCGGAACATATTTCCTGGGGAGCTTTCCTGTTAATTTAATAAATTGGGTCGCGGCAATAATGACAGGTATGGCTAATACTGCATCCCAAAAGTTTGTGTGTATGGTTGGGAACTCCATTTTATCCCTCTTTTTTGTCGTTTTTCATAGAATGGTTCGTTTGCCTTGTTTTTATCCTACCGAATATTGATTTTCGGACCCTCTTTCGGCTTTTCCTGTACTTTGGAACGAGTTTTATCTTCTTCAATTGATCGTTCTTCTTCATTTTTTATCAATGACGAATATCCTTCGCCGTAAGTTGCGCCAATATAAAGCTTTCCTTTTAATTCTTTGATCCCGAGCTGGCCGAGGTGGTTATTTGTTTCATATTTATCGATCATCAGCTTTTCGATGTTTACATGTTCAATCACGACCGATTGTTGATGTTCCTTGATATCTTTAAGCTCTTTCCTTAATTTTTTGATTTCTTTCGTTAAGACGGAAACATTCTTCTCATATTTCTTTTTTTGTTCGAATAATTTTTTAAAAAACATTTTTATCCCTGCTTCATTTTTTGGAATCATGAGCGTTGTCCATTTTTATATGCATATTCGAAAGGGTGGTTTATCATGAGTTTTTTATCTTCTGGATTGAACATTCAAGGTTTGAAAATCAATAAGGTCGGTGGGGGTTGTGTATTTAATACAGGGACATCCCATATATCCAGGAAATTTAGTTCTATCAAAAGAAATGAAGGATTTGGAGAACAAAATGCTGATTATGTTGAATGCATCTTTCCTATTTACATTGTAGAAGATGGTGATGAATTTGACAGCGGCTCCTCTAAGGTTAACTATTCTATTTCCACTACCTCACCTTCCAATTCAAGCCTGGAATAAGTGATTTGAAGGATCCCATTAATGAACTTTGCAGAAAAATGATCTTTGCTTGCAGGTTCGGGAAGCTTAATTTGTCTTTCAAAAGAACCATGAAATCTTTCTTTCTGTATAAAAGTCGAGGTATGTTGAAGTGTTTGGGATTGGCCCTGTAAAACTAATGAATCCCCATTAAGGATAATTTTAATCTCCTCTTTTTGAAATCCGGGAAGATCGATCAATAAGACATAATGTGAAGGTGTCTTTATGATATCCACCGCAGGAAATGGAGGGGGGGGATTTGAGGCGGCGTGATTATGGATGGGCTGCTGTCTTTGCGTGTCTCCCATGAAATCTTTCATATTTTCCTGATTCATAATGTTCTTCCAAAAATCCTGGCCATACATCTGCTGGGCAAAATCCATCCAATTTTTAATTTTATCAGGATCCATTTCTACACCTCCTAACGGGTTCAACATATGAGTAGTCCTTTGCACATATAGTTAATAAAAGGAAAGGAGTGAATACCATGCCCGTCGCAACTCCTTATGTAAATATTAATATTTACATGATTAAAATTAATTCCTTTGAAAATGCATCTGCTGTAAATATTGGCCAAAACTATTTATCTGATTGGCATAATTCCGATAAGAAAAATCAAGGATTCGGTCAAAATTTTGGGGATGGAAGCGGATTTATCGGCACGAGGAATATGGTTGATGATCGGGACCAAATGGATTCGTTAAGCACATTTGAAGCTGTTAGATCTCATGAACAAGGTGAGGGGGAGTAGGATGCTTTTTGCCCCGATGGTCGTAAATTTATTGGGATTCAAGGTGAATGTAGCTGATCGTTCTGCGGTAGTAAATGTAGGTCCAAACCAACAAATAGATTTGTTTGTCTCGACCAAACAAAACCAAGGATTTGGAGAAGGAAACGGTGATTTAGCACCGGTCTATATCCCGATAACCGTTGTGAATGATCCGGATGTCAATGATTCCAACTCTGGAAAATGGAGCCTTATCTGATTATTCATAGGAATAGTTTGACATTTTATATTCAGAAGCATATGATAGTGTTGTAATATTCATTATTATCTGCATTCAAAGGAGTAATGTTTTATGATGGGTGTCGTTCTTAACTAATCCGTAATTTTATACGGTCATTCCAACAGGCCCGTCCGAAAAAAGCGATTTCGGATATCTATTTGTCATGCCTGAGGAATGAATGTTAAGAACAATGGTCATAGCTCATTAATTCCTATTTAGGAAAGCTGTGTATCGTGCACAGCTTTTTTTATTGTCCATGTACAATATACCTAAATCATTTAATAGCTTTTTGGCGTTTTTTCGCTGAATGGACCGCAATGAACATTGTTCATTGCGGTTTTATTTTTTGTTCAATGAAAATTCGTCAAGGGGAAATCCACATTCTTTAGGAGGAAAAACATTGAATTCTCAAACCTTTGACGTTCTTGATTTTACACGGATCAAGGAAGAAGCTGCACAGTATGTCATTACGGAATCTGGTAGGAAAGCGGTGCTTGAGATCATGCCATCGGTCAACTTAAAACAGATTAATCGTTGGTTGGATGAAGTGACCGAAGCAAAGGCAATCTTATTAAAATCATCCAGCGTGCCCATCCATGGTTTGGAAGGCATCGAACGGCTGATGAAGCAATTGAACAAAGGTGTCCCATTAAGGCCGGAAGCTTTAAGTAAGTTGTATGGTTTTTTGGATAGCTGCCGGAAATTGAAAAGATTCATGAAGGACAAAGAATTTGTAGCGCCAAGAGTGTCCTCCTATGTATATTCTTATGAAGAAATCCCGCTTTTGGCAGAAGAAATTCAACGGTGCATCAGAAACGGGATGATCGATGATTATGCAAGCAAGGAATTGCTCAAAGTCAGAAAACAGATTTCAATCAGTGAGGAGCGGTTGAAAGAAAAGCTTGGCCAAATGGTGAAATCGAAAAAATATGCCCCATATTTGCAGGAATCCATCATCAGTGAAAGGAATGGGAGGCACGTGCTATCTGTAAAAAAAGAATATAAAGGAAAAATTAAAGGTTCGGTGCTGGATTCATCAGCATCAGGCTCGACGCTGTTTATTGAACCTGCAGATATCACCGGCATACAGGAAGAAATTTTCTACTTGAAAGCGGATGAAACGGTTGAATGTGAACGAATATTAAGCTATCTAACCGGATTGGTCGAAGCAAATCAACAGCAGATATTTTTGGCGGTGGAAACAATGATTCATTATGATGTATTGTTTGCCAAAGCGAAATACAGCCGTGCCATTGAAGCGATAGCCCCTGGACTCAATGAAGAACATTTTATTTCCCTGATTGGAGCACGCCATCCACTTCTAGGTAATCAGGCAGTCCCTCTTACAATAGAAATGGGAGAAGGAAATGATGCACTAGTCGTAACCGGCCCTAATACCGGCGGGAAAACCGTTGCACTTAAGACGGTCGGTTTACTTACCCTTATGGTGCAAGCAGGATTCCATATTCCTGCAGAGGAAGGATCTGAAATTTGTATTTTCCAAAAAGTGCTTGTCGATATCGGGGATGGCCAAAGCATCGAACAAAACTTAAGCACATTCAGTTCAAGAATCGTGAATATCATTTCCATCTTAAAAGAAGCAAACGAGAGGAGCCTATTATTGATCGATGAAATCGGATCAGGGACCGATCCAAGTGAAGGGATGGGGCTCGCGACAGCCATTTTGGAAGAGTTGTATAACAAAGGGGCCATGATGCTTGCCACGACACATTATAATGAAATTAAAGAGTTCGCAGATTCTCACGAAGGCTTCATGAATGGGTCCATGGAGTTTGATCTTGAATCACTTCAGCCTACCTATAGGCTAATTGTCGGAAAAGGCGGAGAGAGCCAGGCGTTCGCGATTGCCCAACGCTTGGGCGTGCATCCAAAGATCATTCAAAAAGCTCACAAAATCACCTATAAGGAAGAAAAGGGTTATGACGGTGAATGGTTATCGTCCATGGATAGAAGGGAAATGGATAGACAATTGGCGCAAAACCGCTATATTCGGAAATATGGGAAAAGGAATACGGAAAAGAAGAGGCAAAAAGATACTAGCGTTTATAAGCAAGGGGATAATGTGGAAATCATGGCCAGCGGAGAGTATGGGATTGTGTATAAAGGGCCAGATGAAAAAGGCAATTATATTGTCCAAGTCAAAGGAGATAAGCAAATAATCAATCAAAAGAGAATCAGCCTATACATTGAAGCTGCAGAATTGTATCCCGAGGATTATGATTTTTCCATCATATTTGACAGCAAAGAAAATCGAAAAATAGGCAAACAAATGAACAAGGGACATGTTGAGGGGATGAGTAAGGATATGGAATGAATGGGAGTAGAATAAGGTGGATATGGCGGAGATAATCTATCCTGTGGAATAGCGCCCGTTTCAGTGAGTGAGTCCGACAAACGGTAGCAATGCCCAAGGATCATCAACAAGGACTGTTTTCTCAAAAATTGTGGTTTTGATCGAAATAAAACAGTCTTGGTATTTAATTTGAGCGGAAGGTGTGAGACTCCGGAGGGATCAGCGGTCAGATTAGGCCCCTAGTCGAAGCCGAGAGAGGTTGGGCGGATGTTCGATTAAGTTCGGCACGTCGTGTGCCAACATCGAATGACCTCACTTCGTGTGAGGCCCCTTGGATAGCGAGCATCCTGCAGCGGAAATCAACCTCACTCCCCATTAAAAAAACAGCAACAAACTTTACGAAATGAGACTTAACAAAAAAGGTTGCAATATACATTCCATTTTTCAATTCCGATGCAAACAAATCTCTACAAAAAAGCATTGCCGCGAAATAACGCGGCAATGCCTTTAATTTCGTTTAATGGTAATTGTTCTCGAGCTGATCTATCAAGGATCCGACATAGCTAACTGCTTTTTTGATTGGTTGAGGACTTGTCATATCAACTCCCGCATGCTTCATTAGTTCAAGCGGTGATTTGGTTCCTCCCGCCCTTAATACGTCCAGCCAGCGATCCACAGCAGGTTGGCCTTCCTCTTTTATGAGTTGTGCAGCGGCCGTCGATGCAGTCAATCCAGCAGAATACGTGTATGAATATAGCCCCATATAATAATGCGGCTGGCGCATCCATGTCATACTGGCACCCTCATCGATTTCCACCGTATCTCCCCAAAATGAGCTTAGAACATCGGCTTTTTGTTCACAGAGGACTTTGGCTGTCAGTGATTTGCCTTCCTCGGCGAGGCGGTAGATCCTTCTTTGGAATTCGCCCTCCAATAAATGAGTGACGAAATTATGATAGTACGTACCCAATAATTGCGTAATGATCCAATTTTCCATCCTCGTATCGTTCGTTTCATCCAACATGTGCTGAGAAAGAAGCATTTCATTCATTGTGGAAGGTGCTTCGACAAAATAAGTGGATGGACGTGTATTGAAAAGTCTTTGCTCTTTATTGGCCAAATAGAAATGCCCCGCGTGGCCAAGTTCGTGAGCAAGGACAAATGCGCCTCGCATCGTGTCTGTCCAAGTGATTAATATATACGGATGGACATCATATGGGCTTGAACAGAAGGCGCCCGTTGATTTTCCTACATTGTCTGAGATATCGATCCATCTATCTGACAATGCTTTTGCCATGATGGCGGAATATTCAGGCCCCATCACTTCAAGCGATTTCAGGATCATTTCAGAAGCTTCTTCATATGTGGTCTTAGGATTAAATTCAGGATCCAGCGGTGCCTTCAGATCACAGAATTTCATTGTATCTAAGCCCAACACCTCCTTTTTCAAGAGCGCAAATCGCTGCATATGTGGAGAAAGTTCATTTAGGATGGTATCCAGTTGATTGTGATACATTTCCATCGTAACCTTTTGGGGTTTCAATAGCATATGTTCTGCCGATTCATAACCTCTCAGCTTTGCGAGTGTGACCTGTTTATTCACTTCTGTGGCATAGGTTGCAGCAAATGTGTTTTGATATTGTTTAAGCGTTTTTGTAAAAGAAGCATACGCTTTCCTTCGCAATTCTGTATCCGGGGAAAGTTCGTAGCGGTCTTCGTATAGACTGAACGAATTCGGGAGCTCGTTCCCATTCTTGTCTTTAATCGAATCAAATTGCATATCAGACAGCTTCCCGAGCTGATAAATGGAATATGGCGCTTCATGGACATGCCCTAGAGCTGCCAGAGCTTCTTCCGTTTCTGGAGAAAGCATATGCGGTTTTTCATCAAGAATTTCCTCAAGTAGTATTTTAAATGGCCATAATTCTTTTTCTTCCTTTAAATATCTTTCAATCGTTCCATCCGGCAGGGAGATGATTTCTGAAGATGCAAAGGAAAGCTCTGCGTTCACTTGCGACATAAGAGTGGCGACTCGAGCAGAATTCGCCTGATTTTCTGGGTTAGTTCCATCCTCTGCCTGGCGTAGATTCGAATAGGTGACGACCTTGACCAAACGTTTCCAAATTTGTTCTTGTGCCATTAGACATTTTAATAGAACATCTGCCCCAAGGTGCAGTTTTCCTTTGTACTGGGTCACTGAGGCAAGATCGCTTGGAATGGATTCCATTTCAAGGGACCAGTCCTCATTGCATTCGAAAAGGTCACCTAGATCCCACGTCTGTTCAAGAGGAACGTCACTTCTATTCAACCTTGTTTGTTTTGTCTTTTCCATATGTACCCACCATCCTTATCAAACTATTTCGATTCCCTAACTTCTTAATTATAAAAGAAATCGAAATTTTTTAATATAAAAATTCAGAATTTTTAAAATGATTTTTGGGGATGTATCCATAATTCCTTGAAATCTATCCACCCATTCCGTTTCAGATGTACGCCTCTAAGGGAGGGATGGTGGGTTGCGGCTATCTTTTTATGGACCAGGAAAAGGACAAGGCATTGATCATGCATGTGTTTCTCGATCTCTCTCACTAAATTTTCTCTTATGTCCTTATCCGGCTCAATAATCAATTGGTCTATCTTTTTCTCAATAAAGACTAAATCAGATTGATCCAAATGGAGCCTGAGAAAGCTATTTTCATATAAAAAGTCTTGAAATTTACTTACTTCACCAAATGGAAAGACAGCTTCGTACAAAATGCAATCCGTTTCAAGGATGGTCTCCTCCATTTGAAGATCAGCAAGATCGACAATCCGGATTTCCAGATCGATCCCATGCATTTTAGCTTCAGCTTGGATCCAATTGGCATCTTGGGCATGGCGTTCAAATGTTGTTACGATTATCTGTTCGCCTTTGTAGCCGGAGAGTAGCAATAATTGTTCCACACGCATAGGTCTCTTGGAATCATCTGTGCGATGAATTGGATGTGGGGGATGCTTTCGGGTAAATCCATCTGCAGCAGACACCCTTGGGCCTCCTAATTCCTGAACTAGTCTGATACGATCGATCAGGATGGACATTGATTTTCTAAAATGGATAGTGCTTGCAATCGATTTTTTGCGAAAATTAAACGTCAGCACAAGGCACCCCTCTGAAATCAAATCCATCTCTTCCCAATGATCGTTTCGATATGGAATCCCTTCATCATGATTAAAGAAGATCTTTTCGAGTTGAAAGTCCACCGGCTGCCAATACTGGTTCAATCGTATGATCTCGATGCGATCGAAGTGCGGCCTTGGCCGAAAGTAATGGTCGTTTACTTCCAAATAAATTTTTTGTTTATTGAATTGTGCTATCCGAAATGGGCCAGTCCCGATTGGCAGAGGGGACATCGATTCGTTATCACTGTATGGAAGAATGGACATCTGTGGCAAGGAGAGATATTTCAAAAATAAATGGTTTTTCGTTTTCATCTTGAATTGAACGGCTGTTGAAGTAATGATTTCTATTTCGTTGATAGAAGATGCCAACCACCGGTGCGGGCTTGATTTCAGTCTTTCAAACGAGTGTTTAATGTCTTGTGCTGTCAGCGCTCTGCCATCATGGAAACGAATACCTTTGTATATATGAAATGTCCAAACCAATCCGTCTTCTGTACATTCCCAATCGTGCGCAAGCATTGGTTGAAAGCAGTTTGTTTCTGCATCGAAATGCACAAGGGTGTTAAAGACTTGACTGATGATATGGCTGTCAAATTCAAAGAAGGCATATGCAGGATCCAGCGTAGTAATGGACCTGAAAATTGGAAACCTTAAGCATTCAAATTGAACATCTTCTTTTTTCTCAAAGTGATAGCCGAAATGACTTTGTATAAGTGAAACGATTGCATTTTTCATGACACCCGTTTTATCGTATGTATTTGCAAGGTCTGATAAATTCTCCATCTTCCCTTCTGAAATGAGGACCTTTACTTCGGATAAGAATGCTGTGTTGAAATCCAATGAGAATGTCAGCTGCGAAAAATTCCCTCTTCCTCTGCCCGGTACAAATGTGAGCCATTCATTTGCCTGCATTTTAGCAATCAATAGCTTTGCATTACGTGGTGTACAAAAAAACATCCGGGTCAGTTCACCCATCGACACGGAAATCGTCTGCCCATTTGGAATATGTTCATATGATTTTCGAAGAGAAAGAAAGTCTTCCTTTACTCGATCCATCTATTGATCCCCCATACTTTTAGGCTTGATGAGCAGGATTCTTATTTATTGGCTATATTCTTAATGTTTGTTGCCATTCATCAAAGGTTGGATAAGGTTGATTTCCACGGCAGGATGCTCGCTTTCCGAGGGGCCTCACTCAAAGTGAGGTCATTCGATGCTGGCAAACGACGTGCCGAAACTTAATCCAACATCCGCCTTATATCTCCTCGACTTCCTAGGGGGCCTCACCTGACCCGCTAATCCCTAAGGAGTCTCGCACCTTTAGCTCCAATCAAATGAATGATTTACATGAAAACCTGTAAAAAACAACAATCTTTGCTAAAACAGCCTATTAATTAAAGAATATCCGCAATATCTATTTCTAAAATAATCCTATTGACGATGGAAATCCATATATTTTTTCGACAAAACTTTTACATCATTCATGCCTTAAAAAAAGGCGAAAGATGGTGGAGTGTTTTTACGATTTTTCTTTTTTTGAAAAAGAATACACTAGCGATAAGACACGATTTAAGTTGGAGGGATTGGAATGAATTCGAATGCTGTTTCAGCAACAATTGATGAAAAAACGAAAAGTATATGGAGAAGTGTTCCATTTGTTATTTTGCTCTCAAATGGCTTGCTCTTAAGTATAGGAAACAAAATATATGAATTGGTATTGCCGTTGATGATGTACGAAGTGACCCATTCCTCAGTTGCCATGGGCACAATGCGGACGGCAGAGCTGCTTCCGAATCTCCTGTTTGCTATTTTGATAGGTGTGATTGTAGACAGGATGAATAAAAAATTATGGGCATTATCGATGATTGGGATTCAAGCTGTACTGTTAATGGCCATGTCGTTGTTGGCTATGGCTCATATCCATTTTGTATGGGTATATTATGGGCTTGGATTTATGTTAATGACATTCAATTATGGGTATTTCAACACTCAAGTCAGCCTGATCAAATTATCGGTTCCTGCTTGTCAATTGACTTCTGCAAATGCAAAATTTTCATTCATTGAATCCATGATAGGGATAATGGGACCGGTGTTTACCGGGCTCCTTTTCCTGCTGGCCAGATTTTCTGATGGGATCCTCATTGCATCATTTATGTACTTAATCAGTTTTTTTCTCATCAGGATGCTGAATATAATAGAACCTGTTCATGGAAAAAGCGATTTTTCAATGTTGGATGAATTGAAGGAGGGATGGACAGCCTTTAGAAAAAATTCAATATTATACAAAACAACGATGGTTACCATTCTATTAAATTCGTCATTTGTCGTTGTGAGTACAACGGTCATATATTTTGCGAAAGATCATTTGCATTTGGACAATTCATTGCTCGCCATCCTTTTTTCTTGTGCCGGAATTGGAGGATTGGCTAGCAGTTTGGTCGCCAATAAATTCAGATCGATGTTCGGGCTTGGAAAAGTCTTAGGAATATCTGCGATTATCAACGGGGTTTCGTACTTCATGATGTTTCTTGCAGACTCCGGAGCACTGCTTGCTGCAGCGCTGCTGATCCATGGATTCGCAACAGCCTTGAATAGTGTGTCTGTATATACAATCAGACATGAGCAGACACCTACACATTTGATAGGGAGAATTACCGGAATCACAGGAACATTGTTTCGGGTTGGGATGCCATTCACAATGTTCGCATCGGGTTTTGTCATCGCATGGCAAGGTGCACCGGTCGTGTTCATCAGTGCAGCCATTTTAAATGGAGTTGTCTTCCTCTCATTTTTGAAATCATCCTTATGGGGATTGGAGTAGTTTTCTGGATATATATAATGTACTACTTATAACATTCACCACTTGTTGTTAATTTGAGGGGAAGGCGCGATACCTCGAAGGGCTCACCGCTTGTCCCTCGTAAAGCGAGCATCCTGCAGAGGAAATCAACCATACGCACTTTTGCCAAATTAAAAAATTTTTAATAAAGGAATTCAGGGAGATTTACAGAATGTTTTAACTGTGAGAAAAGGAGAATGTTCTATGCACGAAAATCATTTGATTTTTAATTCATCCATTGCGGTACAAAAACCTGAAAACATCCTCAGCAAGAATACCTACTGTCCCTTTTGCGAAAAGGATGCTCTTACTGGCGTCCTTGCCGAGAAGGGGGAGATCATTTGGTTGAAGAATAAGTATCCCGTTCTCGAAGATACATTCCAAACCGTGCTGATTGAAACTGCTGATTGTGAAGCTGATTTATCCGAATACAGCAGGCCCCATTTGCACACGTTGTTTCAATTTGCATTTGAAAAATGGAGGGAACTGGAACAGGACCCAAGGTTCAAATCCGTCATTTTCTTCAAAAATCATGGACCTTTATCCGGTGGTACGATTAAACATCCTCACATGCAGATTGTCGGATTGGAAAAAATCGATTACCGCCAAAAGATAAAAGTTGAAGATTTTCAAGGGGTATCCATGGATGAAAGAAAAGGGGTTTCTTGGAACGTTTCCAGCACTCCGAGGATCGGGTTTTATGAATGGAATGTCAAAATGCAATTTGGTGGAGATGTTTCACAGCTTGCGGACTTTGTCCAAAAGACTGTTTATTACATCATGCATCAGTATCAATTCAAATGCAGCAGCTATAATTTATTTTTTTATCATCTTGAATCAAACATATATGTAAAAATCATGCCTAGATTTGTTACATCACCAATCTTTGTGGGATACTCGATTCCGCAAGTCCCCAACTCGTTGAATGAGGTCGTGAGGGATATTCAAGAAAAACACTGTCATTAAACTGCAGCTGTCTTTTTGTTTGAACGGCACGAATGTAAGGATTGAAGAAATTAAGTACTTTTAAAAGGCGGTGGATAAAATGAACGCAGCTTCCAACAAGGAAGGGATACGAACTAAAGAATTTTCATTCACAGTGGAAAGGGGAAAAATAAAGGAATTCGCACAGGCAATCGGCGATCCCAATCCGATCTATTATGAATTAGATGCAGCTTTGGAACAAGGTTTTCAAGACATCCCTGTCCCGCCGACATTTGCGACAGTGATGGAAATGTGGGGAGGGCTTGATTTTGAACAATTGATTGAGCTTTTAGAAATGAATCCATTAAATGTGCTGCACGGAGAGCAAGAATACGAGTACTTCAGGACAATCTGTTCAGGAGAAGTCATTACTGGGCAGATGGTTGTAGCCAAGCATTTTCAAAAAGGGAAGATGGACTTTTTCAAGCTTGAAACACAGTTCAGAGATCAATATGGAGAAATCGTGCTCATCGCTCGTTCGACAGTTATCGAACGCCACTGACAGGAAGGAGGAAATTGATATGAAGCAGGAGTTGCCGAATATTAATAAGCCGGTAATAACCCATTCACAATTGGTTAAGTATGCTGGAGCATCCGGTGATTTCAATCCCATACATACTGTTGTCCCAGTTGCGAAGGAAGCTGGATTAAAGGATTGTATCGCACATGGCATGCTTGTGATGGGAATGGCTGGCCAAGCATTGGGAACATGGTTTCCACGGGAAAGCTTACGGGGGTTTAAAGTCCGCTTTCAAAAGATGACCTACCCAGGAGAAGTATTGACAGTAAAAGGTAGATTGATAGAAGGTGAGCTTGACAAAGATGGGTTGGGACTGTCCAGAGGAGAGATCAGCGTCGAAAATGAGGAAGGGGAAGTAAAGCTTTCCGGTAGTTTTAATGTTCTTCAAAAATAGGAGGTTGGGAGTATGCTGGAAAATCAAGTGGCCATCATAACAGGTTCAGGAAGAGGTGTAGGAAGGGCGGTTGCCCTGCAAATGGCAAAATCCGGGGCGAAGGTCGTCGTATCCGATCGCGATGAAGCTCCAACGATGGAGGTTGTGGAAGAAATACGCTCGAATGGAGGAGAAGCTTTGGCTTTTCCTGGAGATGTAACAGATTCTCATTTCGCTGCAGAAATCATGAAAACAGCTGCTGAAACGTTTGGCGGCATTGATATTCTAGTCAACAATGCGGGATACACTTGGGACGGAATGATTCACAAGATGACAGATGAGCAATTTCAGGCGATGCTTGATATTCATCTGATTGCCCCATTTAAGCTCATTCGTGAAGCAGCGCCATATTTCCGCGAAGCAGGGAAAAAGGACATCGAAAATGGCACCCCGAAGTATCGAAAGATCGTCAACGTTTCATCCGTTGCCGGGGTAATGGGAAATGTTGGACAAGCAAACTATTCCTCTGCAAAAGCTGGCCTGATCGGTTTAACCAAAACGGTCGCTAGGGAATGGGGTGCATTCAATGTGAATTGCAATGCAGTGGCGTTTGGTTTAATTGATACGCGGCTGACACAAAAGAAGGAAATCGGAGAAAAAGTGAATGGCGTTGAAGTGGGGATCCCTGAGAAAGTTAGGACGATGTTTGAAAAGTCCATCCCACAAGGAAGAGGAGGCACACCTGACGAGGCTGCACAAGGAATATTTTACTTGGCATCCCCACTATCCAATTATACAAATGGTCAAGTCCTCCATATTAACGGAGGGTGGTATACGTGATTTTATGGGAGGTGATGAACCGGACAAACATCTAAATGTAATATTCATTGACGAATGGACTTGGAGAAGTTCAAGTGAAAACGAAAATGGAAATCAAATAATAGTGAGTCTTTAAAGGGGGATCCGATGCTTATGATGAACACTCAGCTTACATTGACTTCATTTATTCAGCGGGCAGAAAAATACTTTCCTCAAAAACAAATCATTTCCCGTACATTATCCGGCATTCACCGCTTTACATACGGACAATATGTAAAAAGAACGAAGAGGCTGGCTTCTGCACTGACATCCCTTGGGATGGAAAAAGGAATGAAAATCGGGACATTCGCTTGGAACCACCACCGTCATTTGGAGGCCTATTTTGCTGTCCCTTGCAGCGGGGCTGTTCTCCACATGATCAACATCAGATTGTCGCCTGAACATCTTACCTATGTGATCAATCATGCAGAAGACAAAATTTTATTAATAGATGAAGATCTGATTCCATTGATTGAAAATATTCAAGATAAACTTGCCACAGTGGAAAAATATATCATCATGACCGATAAGCAAGAACTCCCCGAAACTTCATTATCACCAGTTTATTCCTACGAAGATTTATTGCAAAAAAGCGACGAAAACCATCCATTTGATGAACACCTCGATGAAAATGCTCCCGCCGGAATGTGCTATACATCAGCGACGACAGGAAATCCGAAAGGTGTCGTATATTCACACCGTGGCATATACCTTCACAGTATGTCGATCGGGCTGGTGGATACGCTTGGGATCTCGGAAAGGGATACTTGCATGCCGGTAGTGCCGATGTTTCATGCCAATGCTTGGGGCATGCCGTTTGCTGCCGTCTGGTTTGGGGCTAACCAAGTTTTTCCCGGTCCTGGCATGACACCGGCTATCATCGCTGAATTGATCACACAGGAAAAGGTCACTTTCACCGCTGGGGTTCCAACCATTTGGCTCGGACTGTTGAAGGAGCTTGAAAAGGGGGATTATGACATCAGCAGCTTAAGGGCATTGATTTGCGGAGGCGCTGCTGCCCCTAAAAGCGTGATCAGGGCATTTGAAAACAAATACCATGTTCCTTTCATTCATGGATATGGGATGACGGAAACAAGCCCTGTCGCTACATTGTCCACACTGAAAAGCGGGATGGTGGACGCCTCGAAGGAAGAAATTATCGAAGTGCGGGCCAAGCAGGGTCTGGTCGTGCCAGGACTGGATATCAAAATCGTGAATGAAAATGGTGAGGTACCATGGGATGGCAAGACGATGGGGGAATTACTCATACGCGGCCCTTGGGTTGCAGATGAGTATTACAAAGATGATAGAAGTGCTGATGCTTTTAAGGATGGGTGGCTGTACACAGGCGATATAGCAGTGATGGACATGGAAGGATGCATCAAAATCATGGATCGGACCAAAGATTTGATCAAAAGTGGTGGAGAATGGATTTCTTCAGTGGATTTGGAAAATGCTCTTATGTCGCATGAAGCTGTTTTCGAGGCAGCAGTTGTAGCTGTCCCGCATGAAAAGTGGCAGGAGAGGCCGGTTGCATGCGTCGTTTTGAAAGACGATTATCATGGCAAGGTTTCAAAGGATGAGCTCCTCGAATATCTGTCCCGCCAATTTGCCAAGTGGTGGCTTCCGGATGATGTTCTATTCATGGAAGAAATTCCGAAGACTTCTGTCGGGAAATTTTTAAAAAGAGCGCTAAGAGATCAATTAAAAGAGCAGTATTCAAATAACTGAGGAGGCTGGATGATGTATCCTACGATAGGCGATGTATTTGAACAATCCGTCAAAAGATCCCCTAAAAAAGAGGCATTGGTCGATATGACCCGGCAAAAACGGTGGACATTCGAGGAATGGAACGATGATGTTAATCGTGCTGCCAATGCATTGCTTCAGGAAGGAGTAAGAAAGGGAGATCGTGTGTCTACCTTCTTATATAATGGAAGTGAACTCGCGATCGTCTTTTTTGCCTGCGCCAAAATTGGGGCAGTGCTGAATCCGATCAATTTCCGTTTGAAATCCGAAGAGGTCGCGTACATCTTAAACGACGCAGCGCCAAAAGTAGTTCTTTTTGAACCCATGCTCTCGGATCAAATCGAATGCATCCATGAGCGTTTTCCCCATTCTTCCTTTTGGTGTACCGACATAAATCCTCCTACCTTTGCAAAAGGTTTTTGGGACTTGATTGTAAGCGCTTCAGATGTATTGCCGAAGCAGGACGTAGATGAAAAAGATCTTTACGCCATCATGTATACGAGCGGTACGACGGGTAGACCAAAAGGAGTGCTCCATCGCCATCGTGATATGGTAGAGCAAAGCCTCGTTTGCTTGGCTGTTAAGAAGCTAGGTCCGAACGACATAGGATTAGTGGCAGCACCTATGTTTCATTGTGCCGAGCTGCACTGCTGTTTCTTGCCGAGGGTGCATGTCGGGGCGAAAAATGTGATCATCCATCATTTTGACCCGGCCAATGTAGTGGATGTTATAAATAAAGAGGGAATCACAACGATGTTTGGGGCGCCGACGATGTGGAACATGCTCCTACAGCAAGATTTCAAAAAGGAAACGATTCCTACATTAAGGGTAGGTCTCTATGGAGCGGCGCCAATGGCTCCTGTCCTTGTCATGGCTGTCAAGGAAAAGCTTGGAATCGATTTGATCCAAGCATATGGCCAGACGGAGATGGGACCAGCCGTCACCTTCTTGCTTGAAGATGAGCAAATCACGAAAGCAGGATCTGCAGGAAAAGCTTGTTTCAACCATGAGATAAGAGTAGTCCGGACGAATGAAAAAGGTCCCTCTGAACCAGATGACATTTTGCCACCGGGGGAAGTTGGAGAAATCATCATGAGGGGCCCTTCGATGATGGCTGGATACTTCAATCGTGAGGAAGCGACAGAAAAGGCTCTTTACAAAGGATGGTATCATTCCAGCGATTTAGGGTTCATGGACCATGAAGGCTACTTATACATTGCAGATCGAGTGGACGACATGATCATAAGCGGTGGGGAGAATGTGTACCCTCGGGAAGTAGAAGATTTTCTTCATGAACATGAAGGGATCCTGGATGTCGCGGTTCTTGGCGAACCTCATGAAAAGTGGGGAGAACAGGTGGCTGCCTTTATCGTTCTGAAAGAATCGGTAAGCTTGACTGCAGAAGAATTGGACGTTTTCTGTAAGAACAGTTCGAAGCTGGCTGATTACAAGCGGCCAAGGAACTATCGATTTGTGAAAGCCCTTCCTCGAAATGCAAGCGGTAAAATCCAAAAATTCCTGCTGAGGGAGCAGCTGAACGAGATTCATCAATAGACGCCCTACATCCCTGCTCTACGAATGAAGAGCGGGGTGATTTTTTAATTTAGGATGTTTTCTAAAAGATTGTTTTTTTGTCGTTGATTTTCAAAAATTTTTGTCATCTGATGTTGATTGGAGCAGCAGGTGCGAGAACCCTGGGGCGAAGCCGAGGAGAGGTTGGGCAGATGTTCGATTAAGTTCGGCAATCCGTGTGCCAACATCGAACGACCTCACTTCGTGTGTGGCCCCTCGGAAGGGAGCATCCTGAATCGGTAATCAACCTTGCATACATTGATGAATAGCAACAAACTTTACGAAAAGCGCCTTAATTCATAGAAAATTTTGAATATTGTTAAAATAATAGAATAAATCATTTTTAAGGGAAGTAGAATGAATGAAAACACATCAGTTTGAAGATCTTCAGATGGCAGAAATAAAAGTAGCTTTTGGCAGGCAGGCATTGACTGTTTATATGTATATGATCGATGGGATGCTGGTGGACACCGGCCCATATTCACGGCATAAGGAATTGAAGGAATTATTGAAAAACTGGAACTTCAATAAAGTGGTGCTGACGCATCATCATGAAGACCATACGGGACTGGCACATTGGATACAGGAGAATAAAGATGTCCCTCTTTTCATCCATTCCTCAGGAATCGAATTGTGCCAGAAAAAAGCTAAACTTCCGCTTTACCGCCGGGTATTTTGGGGGAGCAGGGCTCCATTTGAACCAATTGAACTTCCAAATCGATTTCACAGCGATCATTATGAATGGAGGGCTGTCCATACTCCCGGTCATGCTTGTGATCATGTCACATTGTTCAACCAAGAAAAAGGCTGGATGTTTGGCGGTGACCTATATGTATTAGGCAAGCCCAAAAGCATGTTTGCTTTCGAGAGCGCGCCTATGGTCATGGACTCATTAAGGAAAGTCTTATCCTATGATTTCGATGCATATATTTGTTCCCACGCCGGCATCCTTCGGAATGGAAAGCAGGATATCAAGAAAAAACTGAATTATTTAGAGGAGATGGAAGGAAAGATTCTCGAGCTGAACAAAAAGGGATTTCCCCCTAAAGCGATTTCAAATGAATTGTTCCCTAAGAAACATGCACTGAATTATTTGTCATTATTCGAGAACTCACCCCACCATTTGGTTAATTCTTTTTTAAACGCAAAGTGAATTGAAGGTCTAGGGGGATAACGAGGTGAAAAATCTTTACAAGGATTTCTTTTTACATCGTGACCTTGTAATCTTGTTTTTAATTACGATTGGACTGTTAAGTGTGGTAACTGAAACAGGGTGGAATTGGGGAAAGGCGGTATCTTACTTGCTTGGATGGATTGTGTTTATGTTCAGTGAGTATTTGACGCACCGTTTTGTCTTTCATTTGAAAGCACCAAAGAATCCATTCCTGTTGAAGCTGTTGCGCAGACTCCACTATGACCACCATGTATATCCGAACGAGCTGCATTTGTTATTTCTTCCAATCTGGTACAGCCTCCCAAGCATGGTTGTCCTGACTGCCATTTATTATTTGATCCATCCAATTGCTTTCGAAACATTTGCTTTTTCTACGGGATTGCTGACCATGTTGATCACTTATGAATGGACGCATTATGTTGCACACCGTCCGATTAAACCAAAGACCAAATTGGGGAAGTGGCTGAAAAAGGGTCACATTCTCCATCATTATAAAAATGAGAATTTCTGGTTTGGGGTTTCGAGCCCATTTATTGATGTCTTATTTGGAACATTGAAAGATGAAAAGGATGTGGAACTAAGTACGACAGTCAAAGATTTAGAAAAAAGTAAATCTCAAATGGAAGCAAAATAATCTGGTATGCCTGGCAGAATTGCTCCTGCCAGTTTTTTTTCGTATTCTACACATGTATAGTGTTGGTCAAATTCTATATTGCGACAGGAACTCTAAAAACTTTTTTTCCAGTGAGTGTTCGTATTTTAATACTGCAAATGTTTTGGCAGTTGGCATTTGAAATCCTGTACAGGGGACTTCCAGCAGCCTGCCCTCCATAAGTTCCCTTCTTACGGTGGAAGACGGGAGGAAGGAAACGCCAAGTCCTTCGACTATGAACCTTTTGGTTACATGAACCTGTGAGACGGTCATCGTTTTCAATCCAGCTGCCTTCGTTCTGATGGTGCGAAGCAGCTTATCCCAATAATCAGGGTGGTTATGTGTAATCAAATGATAATCAGCCAATAATTCAAGTACATCTAATGGAGGTGCTGTTTCGCTGTCCCTTCCATCATGCGGAGCTACGAAAATGACTGGGTCTTCATACAATAAGCGGCATATTAAATCAGCGTTTTGAATCTGGAGGCAACTGAGCCCAATATCCACTTCCCCTTTGTGGACAGCGCTTTCGATGGCTAGAGATTCGATAATCTGAACCGATATTTCCACCGCTGGAAAGGCATTCATGAATTGCTTCAAGACAAATGGCATGATTGTATCTGCAATCAATGGGGAAATTCCAAGATTGAGGGATTGCGAATACCCCTGCTTCATTCGATGTATTTCCAATAGGCTTTTATCATATTGGTCGATCATCGACACCGCATGGGGGAGGAAGCGCTTGCCTTCTTCAGTCAATAGGATGTTCCGTCCTTTTTTGTTGAAAAGCTTGCAGGACAACTCCTCTTCAATAAGTTTGATGTGAATGGAAACCGAGGGCTGCGAGATAAAAAGTTCTTCTGAAGCTTTTCGAAAGTTCTCATGCTTTGCCGCCGAAATAAAAGTATGCAGCCATTTCATTTCCATTTCAATCAGCTCCTCATATCGATTAAATACTTTTATTAAAATAATTAAAAATATTTAATTTTTTAAAATGATTATACCATATATACTGAAATTATAACGAGGAGAGGGGAAGAGAAAATGATTCAAGGATTAAAGGGTGTCATAGCTGCACAAACATCCATCAGTTTCATTGATGGGGAAAAAGGGCAGTTGGTGTATCGCGGGCTGAATGCAAAGAATGTTGCGTTGAACTACACGTTCGAAGAGGCGGCATACCTTTTATGGTTTGGTAATTTACCGGACGAGATCCAATATCAAGAATTAAGTGATAAGCTGAAGGCAAACCGTGAAATGCCGGTTTATGTCAAAAAGGTGATTGATGAACTTCCGCTAGATTTGGACATGATGGGGGTTCTTAGGACGTTAATATCTTCAATGGAAAATGAATTCTTCCAATGGCAGCCGAGCATCGATCAGGCAATCCAATTAACTGCGATCATCCCGTCGATCATCGCTTATCGCAAAAGAAGAATGAAAGGTTTGAACCCTATTGCTCCCAACAATCAGCTGAATCATGTTGCCAATTATTTATATATGCTGACAGGTGAAATGCCAAGTGAAATCCACATAAAAGCTTTGGAAGCATACATGATTCTGACATTGGAACATGGCATGAATGCTTCCACATTTTCAGCAAGAGTGACGATATCAACACAGTCTGATATGGTTTCGGCCATTACTTCCGCCATTGGCACGATGAAAGGTCCGCTTCATGGCGGCGCTCCATCCGGTGTTCTCAAAATGCTTGATGAAATAGGTGAAATCGAGAAGGCAGAGGGATGGCTCCGAAATAAAATCAGCAGTGGGGAAAGGCTGATGGGATTCGGTCACCGTGTATACAAAACAATCGATCCACGAGCTGTTGCGCTTAGGCAAAAGACTTTGGAAGTATCCGGACAGGACCGTTGGCTTGATCTTGCGCTTCATGTAGAGTCCTTGGCAACTGAACTGCTCGAAGAATATAAGCCTGGCAGACGATTGTATCCAAATGTAGAATTTTATGCAGCCGCTGTCATGAGGGCCATACAAATGGAAGAGGACCTATTCACCCCTACTTTCACTGCAAGCAGGGTTGTAGGATGGACGGCGCATATTATCGAACAAGGACAAAATAATTCCATATTCCGTCCAACCTCCGAATACATCGGAAAAATGCCAGGTGAAGAATCATATAAATAGTCTGTTTTCCAAAGGTTGTTAATTGAAGCGGGCCACTCGGAAAGCGGGATCCTGCGGCGGAAATCAATATTACTTAACTCTTATACAACAAACTTTACAAAAAGGGACCTGGAATATATTGCTGATAGTCAATAGCGGCGTATTTAGCAGCCTTGCAACTCTAATGAAGTGCAAGGTTTTTTTGATGAATGAATGTATTCCAAGGATTAATGATAGTATAATAATTTTATAGAAAAGGGAGGGGTGTCAGTTTTGAAAGATGCTTTGATGGAATTAACCGATAAAATGAAAGAAGAGTTTTATGAAATCAGTGAATACATATATCAAAATCCAGAACTTGGTGATAAGGAATATAAATCTTCACAAAAGTTGATTACATTTTTAAAAGATCACGGTTTCTACGTTGAAAAGGGTATTGTAAACCGAGAAACTGCATTTAAAGCTGTATTCAAAAGTGATAAACCTGGTCCTGTAATTGCCTATTTATGCGAATACGATGCATTGCCGGAGATTGGCCACGGGTGTGGGCACAATATGATCGGCACGATGAGCATGGCAGCAGGTGTCATCTTAAGCAAGTTCGTTTCGGAAACAGGCGGAGAAATCATGGTACTTGGAACTCCTGCAGAGGAAACAAATGGTGCAAAAGTTGCCATGGCTGAGCAGGGGGTTTTTGAAGGTATTGATGCGGCAATGATGGTTCATCCGTCAGGGCAATCTTATGAGAGCGGTGAATCCCTTGCCATGGATGCCATTGAATTTGAATATCATGGTAAGACTTCTCACGCAGCTGCATCCCCGGAAAAAGGGATCAATGCCCTGGATGCGGTGCTAATGCTGTTTAATGGGATTAATGCTCTCAGGCAGCAAGTGAGGCAGGACGTCCGGATGCATGGAATCATAGCGGATGGTGGAGTTGCGGCAAACGTAATTCCAGATTATGCACGTGCACAATTTTATTTCCGTGCAAAGGATCGCGGCTATTTAAATGAAATAGTGGAAAAGGTAAAAGGAATTGCAGAAGGAGCATCCCGAATGACCGGTGCAGAATTGAAAATGAATAATTACGAATTAAGCTATGATGATATGGTGACAAATCATGCACTGTCTTCAGCATTTACAGCTAACCTTAAATTTGCAGGAGTAGATGAGGTGAAGCAGGCAAGCAAGGGCCTTGGATCCCTTGATATGGGGAATGTCAGCCATGTTGTCCCAGCAATTCATCCTTACATTGGATTGGATTGTCCCGGCCTGATTGGGCATACACGGGAGATGGCACAGTTGACCGTATCGGAACAAGGAAAAAGAGCCCTGATTCAAGGAATCAAAGCGTTGGCACTTACAGGGTATGATGTATTAACTGACAGGGACCTGCTTGAGAGGATCAAAGCTGAATTTTATGAGAATTCTTCAGGCAGAGTCAATGGCTGAGGCAGATTCAGTTTTTCGTCAGAGAGGATGGGACAAATCTAAATCACTTACTCTAAAGGCGAATCATATCGGAATTAATCATACGTCATTACACCGCTGTTGATTTCCGTGCAGGACTTCGCTTTCCGCGGGGCCTCACACGAAGTGAGGTCGTTCGATGTTGGTACACGACGTGCCGAACTTAATCGAACATCCGCCTTACTTCTCCTCGCTATGCTGCGGGGTCTCACCTGTCTAGATCTGGGGCTTAGGGGCTCGAGGTCATAAGCCCCTAGGCAAAGCCCCGCCGCTTTTCTAACTATCCCGCTAATCCCGCCGGAGTCTTCGTATTGCACTCCATTCAACACCTAGAATATGCTAATAACAACAAATACGCTTTAACATGAAAAACCCGAACGAATCTGAATTCTATAGGAAGAATTCGGATTATAGTTCGGGTTTTTATTCAACTAAAGTACATTTGTCCCAGCCTTTTTGCCTATTTTGCATTTCAATTGCCCAAATTTAATGAATGGTATGATCCGCCAAAGTCACTGAAATATGATCCATAAAAGAAGTAAGCTCTTCAGTGCTGTTAAAGGAGGCTTGAGCTTGATTTGAGCCTCCACCACCTTTCCCTTCATATAAAGGTAGAGTTTCTTTGAAAAGTTGTCCGCAATGAATATCCATATTCCCACTGTGCATCAACAATACTTTTTTCTCTTGAAGGCTTCCTGCCAATACGATGCGCGACCCATCCTTTACCAGCTCTTTAGCGATGACCTGTATCTCACTTAAAGATTTCTCTGAAAAACATTCTTGAATAAAAGAAGAAGTGGTTTCCTGAATCAGTTTGCGTGCTGTAAATATGGCATTCTCTTCTGAAATTTCCTTGGCGCGCTTTTGAAGGGACTTGTTTTCCTTCTCAAGTTTTTGTATCCTTTCCAACACTTCATCTTGACCAGTTGAAAAATGAAGGGAAATGTCCCGCAGTGTTTTATGTGCTTGTTGATAATTAGTCAGGGCACGTCTCCCGCAAACAAAATAGACCCTCGTGAATTGCTTGTTTTTTTCAGTCTTTAAAATTTTCAGCATCCCCAATTCTCCTGTAGAAGCTGCATGTGTACCACAGCATGCCGAATAATCCAAACCTTGGATTTCAACGATGCGTATATTCTCTGTTACTTTCGGTATTTTTCGCAATGGAATCGTATTCAATTGATTTTCTTCCAGATAATAGGTTTTGATTGGAATATTAGATTGAATATAATGATTCGTCCTGTTCTCGATAGCTTCAATCTGTCCTTCAGATAAAGAAGGCGTATTCAGGTCGATGGCGACATACTCTTGACCAAGATGAAAGCTGACCGTTTCAGCATTATAGAGTTCGATGCAAACAGATGAAAGCAAATGCTGGCCGGTATGGTGCTGAGTATGGTCCGATCTTCTGTCGGCATCGACTCGACACTCGACAATGCCGGTTTCGGGAAGACGATCGACCTTATGTAGAATTTCATCATTCATTTCAATCACATCGATAACTGCTGCTTCCGCTATAAAGCCGGTGTCTGCAGGCTGCCCTCCGCCTTCTGGGTAAAAAGCAGTTTCCTCCAGGATGATAAAAAATCCATTTTCATTTGTTATTTTTTCCAATATAATTGTGTTCCATGAAAATAGCTCAGGTGCAGAATAATATAGTCTTTCATTCATTTCGGTCATCCTCTCAAAAATCATCATTAATTGGAGTATATCATGATTCACATATGGCTCTTACTTTTGAGAAATTATTTTTTTCCGTTCATACATATTTTAAAAACCACGGTAAAGACTATGGTTGAAAATATGAATGGAGGTAATGAAAATGAAATTAATGAAAATTGTTCTTGCATCAAGTCTTCTTGTCGTTCCTCTTGTCGGCTGTGCCACTAAAAACAATGATAACTTGAGTAGGAATCAAAAATTTCAAAATGTAAAATACAACCCTGGTACTGTAAACGATACGACTATGGACAACAATCCAAATAACAACATGTATAACAATACAAATGGCAACTACAGGGTAGCAAATAAAGTCGCTGACAAAGTCAATAGCTTGAATAATGTGAGCAATGCGAATGTATTGGTCACAGATCACACAGCATATGTCGCTGCTAAATTGAATGGAAAGAAAGAAGGAAACAAAACGAAGGATATGGAACATAAAATTTCCGATATGGTTAAAAAGGCGGATCCAAGCATTAATAATGTATATGTATCCACAAACCCTGATTTCGCAGATAGGCTAAAAGGATATGCTGACAAAATACAGGCAGGAAAACCTGTTAAAGGGCTTGGCCAAGAAATTTCCGAAACATTAAGAAGAATTTTCCCGAACCAGCGATAAATGAAAAAGGCCGCCACAAAACGTGGCGGCCTTTTTCATGTCAAATTCTTATTTGGATCGCATTCTGTCTTTTATCCATTCAACAATAAAAAGCATGGATCCAATGACAAACGGAAATACATAGTAGATCAATCGATAAAGGGCAAGCCCTAATAAGACTTCTTCCGCTTTGACACCCGCTAATTCTGATCCCATCAAGAATATCAGATCAAATGATCCTACCCCTCCGGGAATCATGGAAATGATCCCTGCGCAGATGGAGACAAGTGCAATGGGCATCAACACATGAAAGGGCAGCGGCACATGGAGGACGAACATGATGGCCCAAAGTGTCCCCAATACTGAAGTCCATTCTAAAAATGAAGTACAAATAAAAGATAAAACATATTTTCTTCTGAAAATGATATTGTTTTGTGATTTTCGAACATAATAGACAACCAGCAATATCGGTGTATATAAGGCGAATCCCCAAACAACAAACTTAACCCATTTTAATTCAGTAAGCACAGGTGTAAAGAATATATGAAACACAATCGTCCAGCAGATGATCGATAGGCCTGTCAAATAAAAAAGGGATAGGCTCGCAATGGCCTTTACCAAATGGAACTTATCAAATTTATTTTTTTGATAAAAATAAACCCTCAGCGCTGCGCCGCCCACTCCTCCAAACCCTAAAAAGTTTGAATAAGAATTTGCTGCATATGCATATCGTAAAGTCCGCAATAGCGGAATCCGAATATGAAAGAACCTGACCAAAGCAAAATCATACAGGCACATCGGCAGGACTGCCACCATCCCAACCACCAACAAAACAACGATCTGCTGCAGCGTAAGTTCATGGATGTGACGCTCAACCAAATGAAAATCAAAATTACGGAGCATCTTTCTGGATTCAAAATACAGCAAAAGAATCATTCCAAAAGCGAACAATAACTTTAAACTAAGTGAGACATATTTATTTTTAATTATTTTCATTATCTTCACCATCTATCATTATGACCAATAATTAACACGCAGATTCTATACTATCATAATAACAGCTGGATAAACATGTGAATTTTTAAAGATATGAATATTAAATAAACATGAGAAAAGTGAATGACTTATAAAAAGGCTATTTTCTCCAGCATGGTTGTTTTTAACGGTTTTTCTGATAAGAATTCTTCATAGCATGTTGATTGGAGCGGTTCGGAGGGCTAACCGCCTCCCCGGGAAGCAAGCACCTTGCCGTGGAAATCAACCTTGTCCAACCATTAATGATTAGCAACAAACTTTACGAATTTACCCCAAAAAAACAATTCCCCGCCATCATGCCGAGGCGGGGAATCGATTATATTTATTAAGATCGCAGCACTTTTTTCTCATGCTGATATTTTTTCCACTGATATCTGATAAAGCAGCCAATGCAAAACCCGAGTATAGCAATAAAAGCGGACAGCGCAACCATTGCGGTGAAAAAGTAAGCGGGGATAGTCCATCCGAATATATAGGAAATCAACGCGGCACCAAGGCAAATGACAGCGATTTTTTGATTGAATTGCTGCTGTTCCCAGTCCTCGGGAATATAATCTTTTGGAGATTTCCTTAAAAATAATTTGGCGATGCGCATGATAGGGTTTAAGTTGAACAGCAATCCTAACACTCCTGCAATGAATGGAATGGCCAAAAACCAAGTATATCCCGTGGTCCAAGTGAGCACGACAGAAAGTACAATCGACCATTGATTTGTACGGACAAGAGGTCGTGGGATAGATCGAGCATTCATTTCCATTTTTATTCCGACCTTTCTTATTGGAATTATTATATATTATTGTATCCTCTATTTTGTTTTTTGTGAACCGTTTTGCTCATAGTAAAATTCCCCTAAAGCAGGCAAGGAATTATGTTATGATAAATGGTAGATCAGATATCAGTTAGGAGCGAAATCATGCTTGAAAAAGCAAAACAAAAGTTGCAGACTTATTACGGATATGAGTCTTTCCGAAAAGGACAAGAACAAACAATATTAAGTGTAATGACAGGAAAGAATACGGCCTGCATCATGCCAACAGGCGGAGGGAAATCTCTCTGCTATCAAATACCGGCTCTTCTGCTGGAAGGAACGACCCTTGTCATTTCCCCTCTAATCTCCTTGATGAAAGACCAGGTGGATGCCTTGAGCCAGCTTGGTATTGCAGCTACTTATATCAATAGCTCACTTTCGAATGAAGCCATTGCGACAAGAATGAAAGCAGCGATGGAGCAGCGTTATAAACTTCTTTATATTGCCCCGGAAAGGTTGGAGGCTTCCCAGTTCATTCATCAGTTGAACCGGATCAAAATTCCATTGGTTGCCGTCGATGAAGCGCATTGTATTTCACAGTGGGGGCACGATTTCAGACCAAGCTATCTTTACATAGATAAAATGATCCAACAATTGTCTTCCGAGCCCAACATTGTAGCTTTGACCGCTACCGCAACTCCGCAGGTGAAAGAGGATATATGCAGCCGGTTGAGCATTTCATCCGATTCAACTGTTTCGACAGGCTTTTCCAGGGAGAATCTATCTTTTTACGTCAGCAAGGAAGCAGATCGAGAAAAATATTTGCATCAATATGTATTAAAAAATAAAGACGAAGCTGGCATCGTTTATGCATCGACCAGGAAAGAAGTCAATAAATTACATGAGCGCTTAAGTAATATCGGCATAAAAGTTGCCAAATACCATGGTGGAATGTCCGAAAAAGAACGGACCCAGGAGCAAGAGAGATTCCTCCAGGATGATGTCGCTTTGATGATCGCCACCAATGCTTTTGGAATGGGAATCGACAAATCGAATATCCGTTATGTCATTCATTATCAAATTCCCAAAAATATGGAGAGCTACTATCAGGAAGCAGGAAGGGCAGGAAGGGACAACCTCGAAAGCGAATGCATACTGCTATTCAGTGCACAGGATATTCACATTCAACGCTTCTTGATCGAACAATCCTCCAATGATGAAGATCGTGCCCATCAAGAGTTGAATAAACTCCAGCAGATGATTGATTTCTGCCATATCGACGGGTGTCTTCAAGCATACATTTTGGAATACTTCGGTGAGCAGGACCCCCTTCCATGTGGTAAATGCGGGAATTGTCAAGATGATCGGGAAAAAGTTGAAATCACGAAAACTGCCCAAATGATCCTTTCCTGCATGATCAGAATGGGGGAAAGATTCGGAAAGACATTGATAGCCCAAGTGCTCACCGGTTCCAAGAGCAAAAAAATCCGAGAACTTCATTTCCATCAATTGACGACATACGGCCTTTTAAAAAATAAAAGCTCAAAGGAAGTAGGGGAGTTGATCGACTTTCTTACTTCGGAAGGATTTATTGGAGTGACCTCCGGTGCATATCCAGTCCTATATGTCACAAATAAAGGAAAAGAAGTGCTTTTGAATAAGGTTCATGTATACAGGAAAGAAAGTTTGAAAATCCACAAGATCGTCGAAGACAATGGATTATTTGAAGAATTGCGTTCATTAAGAAAGCAATTGGCAGAACGTGAAGGCGTGCCGCCATTCGTGATCTTTTCAGATGAAACCCTTCGAGAAATGTGCAGCAAGCTTCCAATGAATCTTGAGGAGTTCCTTGAAGTAAAAGGTATTGGTGAGCATAAACAACAAAAGTACGGCGATGAATTTGTAACAGTGATCAGCGACTATGCTGCCAAAGAGAAAGCTGCCAATTCTTCCAACACTGAAGGCAAATCGCATCATGAAACCTATGAAATGCTTATGGACGGATTGTCCATCGATGAAATAGCCCAAAAAAGAGGCCTGGCCCTTCCAACAATCGAAAACCATATTTTAAAATCCATAGATGAAGGAAAAACAATCGATCTTGAGGGGTATCTTTCTGAAAACGACCAAGAATTGATTCAGAAGGCAATAGATATAGTCGGCACAGAAAAGCTGAAAGACATGAAAGAGCAGCTGCCTGAGGAAATCAGTTATTTTATGATAAAATTGTTTTTGGCAACTGCGAAAGAGAGGGTTTAACCTCTCTTATTTTTTAAAATTAATCATAATAATATTATGTAAACAAAATATTTACATGCAGACTTTCAGGTGGAATAATGAAGATAGGTTCTTTTTGAAAAGAAGTACCTGAGAGAGTGTGTAGACCTTGAAATAGTCAGCGGGGGTGAGGGTCTTGTATAAAATCTTAACAGCAATTGGGGATGAATTTGAATCAAAAGGTGTCCAATGGCTTCTGGATTCATCAATTTCAAATATCAAAGTCCTTGTCGCCGCATCTATTAAAGAAACGATAGATGTCCTTGAAAATGAAAAACCGAACATTTTAATTTTCGATATGAATTTAATGGCTCAGGATGAAATCGAGCAGTTGAAAAAATCAATAAAAATTATGAAGCCCCATGTAATGACGATTACAGTTGAAGATACATTTGAAGTGGCAAAGAAAGCGATTGATTTGGGGACTTCAGAATTATTGATTAAACCATATGCACCTCAATCCATGGTGAGCAAGGTAAAGAGTCTGATCCGAGACTTCGAATCAGCTTCAAAATCACATGTTCATCCCTCCTTGTATCCAAATCAGAGTGTTATTCAATACAAAGATATTTTTCTTCCATCC
Organism: Falsibacillus albus; assembly: GCF_003668575.1. Lineage (NCBI taxonomy): Bacteria > Bacillati > Bacillota > Bacilli > Caryophanales > Bacillaceae > Falsibacillus > Falsibacillus albus. The sequence goes on from NZ_RCVZ01000006.1 coordinate 129,562, forward strand.
AATAAAAAGACACAACCATTTACGATGATTGCCATTAAGAGTGAAAAGCACTCTGATTATCGAAGCTTATTCTCCTTTGTGGAAGAATACCGCTTTTCCATCAGGCCGTCATTCTTGCCGATGGATGATCACATCCTTTGTATATTCACCAAAAAGAATGAAAATTGGCTGGACGAATTCAAACGTTTTTTAGCCTCTTGGAATGAGATAGGAAGGGGAGCCATCTCCATCGTGATTCACTCAGGGGATGAATCTTCCATAAATGATAGATACATAGAAATTAGGAAAATGACTGAAGTAACATTTTTTGAAGGATATGAGCTGGTTCATGAATTCTTTCAGCCATTAGTATGGAAATTCATCGACCCATTCCTGACACCGACTGAACAGCGTAACTGGATCGACTGGCTGAATCAACAAAATATGAATCTGGTGAGAGGATGGCTTTACGACGAATTTTTAACGTTTGTCCATCCTTACCCCGATCCAGGATTGCTTCGTACAAGACTGACAAGTGTATTGGCACAGGTCAGACGGCACATGACATCCCATGGAGTCAACGAAGGTGAACTGGAATCGGACTATCTGGAAGTCTTTGACTGCATACTATATGCCCCTCTCATTCACAGGATTGTTGAGAGGCTTGTTCATTTTATTTCAAAGGTATTGGCTGCCATCAATGAAAAAAGTCAAATCAGCAAGCATCATGATCTCATCGAGAAGAGCATTTCCTTCATGAAAAAGAATTATTGGAATAAAGAACTCGATTTACAGATCGTCTCCGATATCATTCAGCGCAATCCCTCATATCTAAGCAACTTGTTTACAAGAAAAACTGGTAAAGGGTTCCGTGAAAAATTAAATGAAATCCGCATTCATGAAGCAAAGAAATTACTCCTGGAAACAGAATTGCCATTAAAAGAAATTGCCTATTTGTGTGGATTTCAAAACCAGCAGTATTTTTCCCGTGTTTTCCATAAACAGGAAGAGACATCCCCAAAAATGTTTCGCATGGAGCATGCGGAAAGAAATGGATGAGGATGGGGATGATATTCACTGAGCACCACTGGTGAGAGATACTCATCTGACAGATTGATGCCCGTCAAGGCGGGAAATGCGAGCTGACGGGAATCAGAATGATGGTTTGGTGCCCGTCAAGCCGCAAAACGCGAGCAGGCGGGAATCAGAAGGTCGGTTTGATGCCCGTCAAGCCGGGAAACGCGAGCTGGCGGGCATCAGAAAGGTGGTTTGGTGCCCGTCAAGCCGGGAAACGCGAGCTGACGGGAATCAGAAAGGTGGTTTGGTGCCCGACAGCACGGAAAACGCGAGCTGACGGGAATCAGAGGGGCGGTTTGGTGCCCGTCAAGGCGGGAAATGCGAGCTGACGGGAATCAGAAAGGTGGTTTGACGCCCGTCAAGCCGGAAAACGCGAGCTGACGGGAATCAGAAGGTCGGTTTGATGCCCGTCAAGACGTGAAACGCGAGCTCGAGGGAATCAGAAAGGTGGTTTGGTGCCCTTAAGCACGGAAAACGCGAGCTGACGGGAACCAGAAAGGTGGTTTGGTGCCCGTCAAGGCGGGAAACGCGAGCAGACGGGAATCAGAAGGTCGGTTTGGTGCCCGTCAAGCCGCAAAACGCGAGCAGACGGGAATCAGAAAGGTGGTTTGATGCCCGTCAAGACGTGAAACGCGAGCTGACGGGAATCAGAAAGGTGGTTTGGTGCCCGTCAAGACGTGAAACGCGAGCTGACGGGAATCAGAAGGTCGGTTTGATGCCCGTCAAGACGTGAAACGCGAGCTCGAGGGAATCAGAAAGGTGGTTTGGTGCCCGTCAAGGCGGGAAACACGAGCTGACGGGAATCAGAAAGGTGCTTTGGTGCCCGTCAGCACGGGAAACACGAGCAGGCGGGAATCAGAAGGTCGGTTTGATGCCCGTCAAGCCGGGAAACGCGAGCTGGCGGGAATCAGAAAGGTGGTTTGACGCCCGTCAAGGCGGGAAATGCGAGCTGACGGGAATCAGAATGATGGTTTGGTGCCCGTCAAGCCGCAAAACGCGAGCAGGCGGGAATCAGAAGGTCGGTTTGATGCCCGTCAAGCCGCAAAACGCGAGCTGACGGGAATCAGAAAGGTGGTTTGATGCCCGTCAAGCCGGAAAACGCGAGCAGGCGGGAGTCAGAAGGTCGGTTTGATGCCCGTCAAGCCGGAAAACGCGAACTGGCGGGAATCAGAAAGGTGGTTTGGTGCCCGACAGCACGGAAAACGCGAGTCCACGGTCATTAGAATGTCAAACTGGTGCCGGTCAATGCTGTCAGCAAATGATATCGGGCACCAATAATACACCAAAACCCGAAAAGGCCAACTGGCACAGCACTTACCCAGCCATTGTTCAATCCAATGGGTCTTTAGAGGTTCCGTACTTGATGACATCAAAAATAGCTTGTCCATCACTTGGTTTTCCGTCCCCTGTTCGGAAAGGGAATAGTGAAAAGAAAATGTAGTAGACTGAAAAATAAACAAATTGATAGAAAAAGATACTCGGTTGAAATACACCTGAAAAGATAAGAGAGTTTACAAATAAAATAGCCGTCAGATTAAACATGCTTCCTGAAATGTATATCAAGACATGGACCCATTTTTTATCATAAGTGAGATCCTGATATTGACACCAGCCCTCCATAAAATAAAGTCTTCTGATTTCGACTGGCCCAACATGCAGTAGCGTTTTTCCTGTGCCAAGAATAAACTTGATTTTTGCTCCAAAAACACGTGCTGATAGGACATGGCCTGCTTCATGAATGAAAGTGACGATCGGAAGAGTCAGGAAAAACGCCAGAAAAAACATCCACATATCGTTTAGCGTGAACAAGAGATTACCTCCAATTTTATGTAGTGTTAGTGAATTGTTCTAACACTTCTACCACATTCCACATGAAATAACCTTTCTAATAAAAATTCAACTTTAGAAACATATGGAAAATCAAAAATAAGTATAAAAATTAAATAAAAATATAAACAAAGTCCATTTTTTCATTGTATGATAATTTATATATATAAGAAAAATATAAAAATTCTAAATTTTTTATTCAGTTCTATTCAGTTATCAAAGATAAAATAAACAATAAGAACAAAAAGGAGGTAAATAAATTATGAAAGCGGATACAAATAGATCGATAACAAATTATCAAGGTTCAGAACTGCACGCCAAGGGCTGGGTTCAAGAAGCGGCATTGAGAATGTTGATGAATAATTTAAATAAAGATGTGGCAGAAAAGCCGGAAGAATTGGTTGTTTATGGGGGAATCGGCAAAGCCGCAAGGAACTGGGAATCTTATGATGCCATTGTCCGGACCTTGCATGAGCTCGAAACGGATGAAACGCTGCTTGTTCAATCAGGAAAGCCGGTTGCTGTATTCAAGACCCACAGCGATGCACCGAGAGTTCTCATAGCCAACTCCAATCTGGTCCCGGCATGGGCGAATTGGGAAACGTTCCATGAACTGGATCGTAAAGGGTTGATGATGTATGGACAAATGACAGCCGGGAGCTGGATTTATATTGGAAGCCAAGGGATTGTGCAAGGAACATATGAGACATTTGCTGAATTGGGCAGACAACATTTTAACGGGTCTCTCAAGCAAACCATTACTCTGACAGCTGGACTAGGAGGAATGGGAGGCGCTCAGCCTCTAGCTGTGACGATGAATGACGGGGTTTGCATTGCAATCGAAATAGATAAGACTCGCATTCAGCGAAGAATCGATACAAGATATTTGGATGTAAGCACTGATTCACTGGATGAAGCCATTGAAATGGCCAAAAAGGCGAAAGCTGACGGTAAGGCATTGTCGATCGGGCTGCTTGGCAACGCTGCAGAAGTCCTTCCAGAAATGATTGAAAAAGGATTCATTCCGGATGTGTTGACCGACCAAACGTCCGCGCATGATCCATTGAATGGCTATGTTCCGGAAGGGTACAGCTTGAATCAAGCCGATGAGCTCCGTGAAAAAAATCCGAATGATTATGTCAAAAGATCAAAAGCAAGTATGGCCAATCATGTAAAGGCGATGCTTGTCATGCAGGAAAAAGGAGCCATTACATTTGATTACGGGAACAATATCCGTCAAGTTGCACTGGATGAAGGCGTGCAAAATGCATTTGAATTCCCAGGATTTGTCCCTGCTTATATTAGGCCTCAGTTTTGTGAAGGAAAAGGTCCGTTTAGATGGGTGGCATTATCCGGTGATCCGGAGGATATCAGAAAGACGGACGAGGTAATCCTTAAAGAGTTTAAGGAAAATGAGGCACTATGCAAATGGATTCGGATGGCACAGGAAAAAATCCAATTCCAGGGGCTTCCATCCCGCATATGTTGGCTCGGGTATGGTGAACGCGCAAGATTCGGTAAGATCATTAATGATATGGTTGCCAGCGGAGAGTTGTCAGCACCGATTGTCATCGGGCGCGATCATCTTGACTCTGGTTCGGTTGCATCACCTAATCGTGAGACGGAAGGAATGAAAGATGGCAGTGATGCGGTAGCGGATTGGCCGATTTTAAATGCATTGATCAACGCTGTTGGTGGTGCAAGCTGGGTGTCCGTGCACCATGGCGGCGGAGTTGGTATGGGATACTCCCTCCATGCAGGAATGGTCATTGTTGCCGATGGGACGAAGGAAGCAGAAAAAAGACTGGAGCGGGTATTGACTACAGACCCTGGGATGGGAGTCGTTCGCCATGTCGATGCAGGGTATGAACTTGCAGAGGAGACAGCGAGGAAAAACGGTATCAACATTCCAATGATGAAAGACTAACAGGGAAGTGCAGCGGAAGTCAGCCATTGGCTGAAAAATTTTTTTATCTCTTTTTAATAAAATCCACTCACTACAAATTACGAAGGAGGCCGAACATTGTCAAACCACACATTATTCATTAAAAATGCAAATCAAGTGATCACACTTCATGGAAATTCAACAAAACCCTTAAAGAAAAAAGAAATGAATGAACTTCACATCATCGAAGGCGGAAGTATATTGATCATCGATGATCGCATTGCTGCGATTGGCAATGAAACTGATTTAGTAGAAAAATATAAAAATGAAATCGAAGAAGCAGAGGTCATAGATGCTGAAGGGAAAATCGTTTTGCCTGGGCTTGTAGATCCACACACGCATCTTGTCTTCGCCGGGAGCCGTGAAGAAGAGTTCAATATGAGATTGAACGGGGCCACTTATATGGAAATCATGAACAATGGAGGAGGGATCCATGCCACGACCTCCAAAACACGGGAAGCATCACCTGATGAATTATTGAAGGAAAGCAAGAAAAGGCTGGATTCTTTCCTTATGCATGGGGTAACCACTGTTGAAGCTAAGAGCGGTTATGGGCTTGACTGGGAAACGGAAGAAAAACAGCTTCGTGTAGCAAAACAGTTGAATGAGGAACATTTGGTCGATGTGGTTTCAACGTTTATGGGTGCTCATGCCGTTCCAGCCGCTTATAAAAACAACCCGGATGAATTCGTGGATTTGGTCATTAATGAAATGCTGCCAAAGGTTGCTGGTGAGAAATTAGCAGAATTCAATGATGTCTTTTGCGAACGCGGCGTTTTTACTCCGGAGCAATCGAGGAGAATTTTGAAAGCAGGGAAAGAACTTGGATTGATCCCCAAGATTCATGCAGATGAAATTGAACCATATGAAGGTGCCGAGCTGGCGGCAGAAGTTGGTGCAATTTCTGCAGATCATTTACTGCGTGCTTCTGATGAAGGGATAAAACGGATGGCAGAAAATAATGTGATTGGTGTGCTTCTTCCAGGAACAGCCTTTTTCTTGATGGCAGAATCTGCAAAAGGAAGAAGGATGATCGATATGGGAATGTCTATCGCCCTTTCCACAGACTGTAATCCAGGGTCCTCACCGACAACTTCCCTCCCTTTGATGATGAACCTTGCTTGCATGCACATGGGATTGACTCCTGCTGAGGCAATTGCTGCTGCTACCATTAACGCAGCTCATGCAATCAACCGCGGCCATGAAATCGGCAGCATCGAGGTGGATAAAAAGGCTGATATCACAATCATGGATGTTTCAAACTATATGAAGCTTCAATACCATTATGGTGTGAATCATACAGATACCGTTATCAAAAATGGACACATTGTCGTTAAGGGTGGAAAGCTATGTTAAAAACATTACAAGGGCTGCCGCTGGAGCCCCCGGCATTTGCATGGGCAAAGTCAAAAAGCACGGAGGGTAAAGTTCACGATTGGATACAATCAGTTGAAAGACTTGACGGCAAAGTGGATTCGGAATGGGATGTGGTATTCTTTGGGGTTCCATTATCCCGTTCTTCCATCAGTGCATCGGGAGCATCTGAATTTCCGGATGCATTTCGTAAGTCGTGGAAGGGTTTTTCGACCTACAACTTGGATGAAGAGGTTGATTTGGAGTCGTTGAATGTGTTGGATATAGGGGATGTCGCAATGCATTTTACAGATATCACGAAATGCCATTCCAACATTCTGGAAACGATGGAAGGTGTTTCGAAAAATTTCTCCCGATCGATGATTTCCGCCATAGGGGGGGACCATTCCATTACAGCGATGCTTGTGAAAGGGATAAGAGAAGCCTTCCCTGAGGAGTCGATCGGGATCCTGCAGCTCGATACGCATTTTGATTTACGTGACTTGAAAAGCCATGGACCGACAAATGGGACGCCCATACGAAACTTGATTGAAAGTAATTCTGTAAGGGGAGAAAATGTCCATAATATTGGGCTTCATGGATTCTTCAATACGAAGTCGTTGGTTGATTATGCAAAAAAAGAAGGTCTGAATTTCACGACGATGAGAAATGCAAGGAGACAAGGGATTGTGAACACAGTCCAAAATGCGCTCGAAAGCTTGGCGGAAAACGTCGATCGCATCCATTTGACGGTGGATATGGATGTTCTCGATATAGCAGGGGCCCCTGGAGTGCCAGCTTCCACACCAGGTGGGATGTTGACCGACGAACTTTTTCAGGCAGTCTTCCATGCTGGGATCCATCCGAAAGTGAAGTCGATGGACATCGTGTGTTTGGACCCGACAAAAGACCATCAGGCACAGCCAACCGTCAAAGCGGGAACGCATGTCTTTTTGTCATTTTTATCTGGGTATTGTAAGAGGGGAGAAAAATAAACTGAAGGGGTCGGGAGAAATATGGAGAATGCGGTTTTGAAACAAAAGCAAGATCCAAAGATTTCTACACCTAGATCATCTGCCAAGAATACTGCTAAATTTTTGATTTACAGCGGAATAGGAATATTCATGTTTTTTATTCCAATCACAATCAATGGAGCCTCCTCCATCTTGCTGGATCATATCGTGTCAGCAATAAGGAATGAAGTTCCAGCTGTCGTGTCCTACTATGCGCTGCTAGTCATATTAGCCGGTGCCATCTATCCTTTTGCCGCAAAAACATGGAAGAAAAACAAAGTTAATGTGGTATTTTCCATATTAAAAATTTTGGGGTTCGTGACTGGGAGTATGATCGTCTTCAATATCGGGCCCAAATGGCTGTTTGATCCGGATATGGGACCGTTTTTATTTGACAAACTGGTCATTGCAGTCGGGTTGCTCGTCCCGATAGGGTCGATTTTTTTAGCGTTGCTGGTCGGATATGGTCTACTCGAGTTTATTGGAATATTAATGCAGCCGGTCATGAAGCCGGTTTGGAAAACACCCGGACGCTCCGCCATTGATGCCGTTGCATCATTTGTAGGTAGTTATTCTATAGGACTCCTTATTACAAATCGTGTATTCAAGGAAGGAAAATACTCCATTAAGGAAGCAGCCATCATCGCAACCGGATTTTCTACCGTTTCTGCGACATTTATGATCGTCGTTGCCAAGACGCTCGGTCTCATGGATATATGGAATACGTATTTTTGGACTACATTGATCGTTACATTCCTTGTCACAGCATTGACGGTACGGATTTGGCCATTAAAATCCATGAGCGAGGAATTCTTCGATGGAAAAGGGTCTCCTGAAGAACCGGTGAGCGGCAGCCGCTTCCGCACTGCTTGGAAAGCGGCGATGGAAACAGCAGAGAATTCACCTAATCTCTTCCTAAATATATGGATCAATTTAAAAGATGGTTTCATCATGACCATGTCAATCCTTCCATCCATCATGTCGGTAGGTTTGCTTGGGTTGGTATTGGCAGAATATACACCTGTATTTGATGTCATCGGCTATATCTTTTATCCATTCACGGCATTGATGAAGGTGCCGGAACCGATGTTGGCTGCAAAAGCGAGCGCTGTTTCGATTGCAGAGATGTTCCTGCCGGCTCTTTTAGTCACAAAAGCCGCCTTGGCAACGAAGTTTGTGATTGCAGTCGTTTCTGTTTCAGCGATTATTTTCTTTTCCGCCCTGGTTCCGTGCATTCTTTCAACGGATATCCCGATAACATTGCCAAAATTAATAGTGATTTGGGTGGAGCGGACAATTTTAACCATTCTGATCGTGACGCCAATCGCCTATATATTACTTTAGGAGTCAATACAAAAAAACTGTCATTTCCGTGCAGAAGAGCATGGGATGACAGTTTTTTGTTTGTGCTATTTTCTAAAGGCCGTTAACTCAGTCATCGTGCGTTGGTTGGACCTTAATAGGTCTTATATTTATTGCCGCACCTCATAAAACAGAAAGGTTTGTGGAAGACTTTCACTAACTACACACTTTGAGGTAATAGAATGAGAAAACATTCGGAGAAAGACACCGGAAAAAAGGTAGAAATGGTGAAAGAGCTGCTTGGAAACCCTTCTGATTTAGTCATTTTACATAAAGAAATCAGTGTCAATGATGAAAAAATGCATTTTGATATGCTTCGCATTGATGGTATATCCGATTCGAAGATCAGCATCGAATTTATGAATCAACTTGACCTGAGTGGGATTGCTTCTCTCCATGATATTCAACAAGAGTTAAAAGAAATCGGCATTAAAGTAACGACTATAAAATTAGGTAGTGATCTCTCTCCTGCAATTTCCGCCGTGTTGGATGGCAATACGGTTGTATTTTTTTGTGAAAGCAGTGAGGTCTTCATTCTCGATTCTTCAAAATACGAAAAGAGGGATATCACGGAGCCGACATCCCAGACAGTCATTCGTGGCCCTAAGGAAGCATTTATCGAATCCCTAAGGAGTAATACATCCCTTGTCCGAAAAAGAGTGAGAAGTGAACAATTGAGGATTGAAAGCTTTAAAGTTGGGAATACCTCCAAAACAAATGTTGAATTGATGTATTTAGCCGATCAAGTCGATGTGGAATGCTTGGATAAACTGAGGATGCGAATCGAAAAAGGCATGGCGGACATCATTCTGGAAACAGGATATATTGAAAAGATGGTTCAAGATCAACAACAAACCATTTTTCCGACGGTCATGAACACGGAGAGACCGGATGAAGTAGTAAGTAATATCCTGATGGGCAAAATTGCAATATTCGTTGATAATACCCCATTCGTGTTGCTTTGCCCCATCACTTTTTTCCAATTCTTCCAGTCGCCGGAGGACTACTACCATAATTTCAATATGGGCATATTGATTCAAAGTCTCCGTTTTATCAGTTTTTCTTTGTCATTGGTGGCGCCTGCTTTATATGTCGGATTGATCACCCATCATCATGCAATGATTCCTACACCTCTTTTAATCAGCCTGTATGCACAGCGGGAAGGGATTCCCTTTCCAGTCATCATTGAAGCATTGCTGATGGAATTCATATTTGAAATATTAAGGGAAGCGGGGGTTCGCATGCCCCGTGCAATCGGTCAGGCAGTTTCCATCGTTGGTGCACTTGTTATCGGGCAAACTGCTGTGCAGGCAGGTTTGGTTTCCACTGCGGTTGTCATTGTAGTTTCGATGACAGCAATCTCAAGCTTTACAATGCCCAATTATAACTTGGCCATCACCGCCAGGATTCTTCGGTTTGTCTTTATGGGATTATCGTACTTCATAGGATTTTATGGGCTGCTGCTAGGATTGATCATTCTATTCGGTCATCTCATAATGATCACTTCCATCGGACGTCCGTACTTAAGAAGCTTAAGCAATAAACTTTCGACATAGGTGATGACATGATGAAAAAATTCCTGATTTCTTTCCTTATATGCTCCATAATTCTATCAGGTTGCGGGAGCCAACATGAAATAAATGAAATGTCCATCATTATTGGGGTGGGCATTGACATGGTAGATGACTCCACTTACCAATTAACCTTGCAGATCGTTAACCCCAGTGCAATTGTGGCTGGAGGGAATACCACATCCGGTCCTAAAGCCGTGCCGATAATAAACGTTGTGGGCAAAGGGCAAACTGTTGTAGATGCCTTGCAAAGTGCAACTACCAAGGTTTCCAGACCAAACTTTTATGCCCATTTATCCTTGATTGTCATTGGACAAGCATTGGCTGAAAAAGGGATTTTGGAAGTGCTTGATACGTTCGAGCGAGATTCACAAGTACGGCAGAACACACCTGTTCTCATTGCAAGGAACGAGATGGCATTTGATGTCCTTAATACTTTGACGGCACTTACAAATATCCCTGTAGTCTCCCTGATTGGAAAGATAAGAAACGTGCAAAATTTATTCGGGGAGACTGTGGATATTAAATTATACGAACTCATCAGTTCTTTTGAGGATGAAAAGACTGTCCCTATCTTAAGCGGTGCCACCGCTCCAAAAGATGATCCTTTTGCTGGCTCTCAGAGTAATATCGAACAATCATCTCCACTGACAAGCAAAGTGAATGGGATAGCAGTCTTTCATAAAAATGGAAAGTTGAACTACTGGATCGATGATGAACTTGCCAGAACGACCCTCCTGCTTAGAAATGATTTAAAGGAAACCATTTATTCTGAAAAATGTGGAAAAAATAAACATATCAGTCTAAATGTTTCATATTCGAAATCTGATAGCTCCGTGAAATTCTTTGGAAAGAAACCATTGTTATCGGTCAACGCGTATCTAGAAGGTAATATTGACAGCAACGGCTGTTCTGACATTACGTTGAGCAAGGATGAAGACTATAAGAAAATCGAACAAAAAGTAAGCAAAGATATAAAAAATAATATTAAACAATTGTTGAATGTTACGGAAAAACATCAATCAGATTTTTTAGGTTTCGGTCAATCCATTCGTATACACAATCCAAAAGAATGGAAGAAAATAAAGAGCAGTTGGCCTGAAACGTATAGCAAAGCTGATATGAAGGTGAAGGTTGAGTTTCATATCAATAACTCAGGTTCTACGAGAAACCATATGAAAGTGGATGAGCAGGATTGAACAACATAAGACAAAATGACTTTTTATCATTAGTGGTACTTTTCATCGTTGGAAGTGCAGTCATGCTGGATGTGGGAAGGGATGCCATGAAAGACAGCTGGTTCGCCATTTTTATGGCCTATTTATTCTTCATCCCAATGAATTGTATGTATTATTTATTGTACAAAACGAATGAAAGCTTAAACTTCCTAAAGCTACTTCAGTATGCATTCGGCAAATGGGTTGGAAGTGCGGTCAACTTCATATATATTGTCTATTTTCTATATATAACCTCAAGAGTGTTAAGGGATTTCAGTGAAATCCTTCAAATCGCTGCATTCCAAAAAGTCTCCCTTGCAGTACTGGCCATGCTGATGATGCTCGCCATCATGTATTTTGCAGAAAAACCGATCGGTGTATTTTTCATCCTGACAAAATATTTGTTCATCATCATTTTTGCCACATTCATCGTCGCAGTTATGTTTGAGGTTGTTTCAGGCATTATCCATATTGATAATGTAAGACCATTTCTTGAAAACGGGTGGGGGCCAGTACTAACAACGATTTTCCCTAAAGTACTTACTTTTCCCTTTGGTGAACTTATTGTATTGATGGTGTTTTTCGTAAAAGTGAAAAAAGAAAAGAAATTTGGATTCAAGTTTGTCGGAGCAGTCGGGGTAGGGACATGGATATTGGTAACCACTTCTTTTTTGCATGTTGCCATATTAGGTGCAGTCACGGTCAATCGTACTCATTTTCCAATTCTCTCCAGCGTTTCCGTCATTAACATATCCGACTTCATCCAAAGGGTGGATTCTTTGATTGTCATTTTGACAATCATATTAGGTTTTGTAAAAACCAGTGTATTTTTTATTGCCTCCATCGAATCAAGCAAGGAGTTATTAAATACAGATAAGAATATGATTATCGTTCCACTTGGCATATTGGTTGTTTATTGTTCTTTGGCCATTTCGCCTAATTTTCCTCAGCACATCAAGGAAGGTATAGATATCGTCACTTATTATTTGCATGTTCCGCTGCAAATCATTTTCCCAATCATTTTATCAGGAGTGGTTTTCGTAAAGAAAAAAATAAAAAAGGAGCCTATTTCCCTTTCTTGATCACCAAATAGGAGAAAAGAAGGCCGAAAGCTATCATCAATGAAAAAATATCATCTTTAGGCAATGTATAAAACATATTAAAAAAATTATATTTTATTTCCCTCCAGGTGTATCGCTGGATGAGATCCATCGATAAGACCACCAATAAAGTAGCAGCATATACAGAGGCAAGGAAAAAAAGTTGTTTCTTCATCTCAATCACCCTTTTACATTATCTCCAGAAAGGAGGAGAATTAATAAAATAAGCGAAATTAGTATGCAAGAAAAGGTAGAGGGTGGTTGCTGATGAAACTTGCAGAAATTCATTCGCCTGTCGAATGCGAACGGACCGAATTGACCCCATCATTCAGAATCGACCTAAGGGAATACTCCGATAAGGAATATAATAAGTTTGTTAAACTAAATAGCGTAAATGATTGGTCTCAATTAACATGGAAGGATATCGGCAAGCCTTATGAAGTTACGACCTTTGCAAAAGAAAAATTAGATTGGGAGAAGGACAACGAAAGCGAGCTGCCCGTTCACACATCATGGGAAATGTTCAATCGTTCTTTCCATTCCTGGTTCGTGAAGGATGTACCTGCTGAGATCGATAAAGAGAAGAAGCAATTCATAGGACAATTGAAGCGTTTTAATTTGAATGGCGTAAAATCTGCTCTTGGTGATGTAATGAGGATTCACCTTTGGAATTATGCCCATCGGATAGAGGATGGAATTTGGGATCCACGTGGAAAAAGGGCATTATTTGAAGGATTGGACGTGCAGCGTCCGAAAATATTGTTCCTTGGTGCAGCAGAAGGGTATGAAGCCATGCAGCTTTCTGCCCTGTATCCTGGAGGAGAAATTGTTATGGTCGACTATGATAATTTTTGCAAGGATACACGCTTTGCGGAATTTCCAGATAGCTATCCTTTTTTGGGCATGAATGAGCAAACCGGCAATCATAAAATTTATCGCAAGGAAGATTTTCATGTTCATTATGAGGTGGAAGACATAAGGAAGCTTAAATATGGAAAGGAATTTGATATCGTACTGAGCGTAGGGATGCTCGAGCATTTCCCGGATGCATACAAGGCAGAAGTGGTGGAGTGGCATCGGAAGTTCTTAAAGCCCGGGGGTTATATCGTCATGACTACACCACGGGCGCAGCTCCGATCCAAATTTTATTATGAAATAATGTCAGATGTCATGAATCATACGTATCGTGAATTGATGACTATTCAACAAATGGGTTTATATCTTTATGAAAATGGATTGGATATTCTAAAACATGGATATATTAAAGTCCACAATGGGATAATAGCCAAAGTCAAATAATGAAGAGGATTATCTGCAATGGTGGTCATGTCCAACCAAGGATAGGCTCTATACACTGAAGTGAAAACATGTTAGATTAATCAAAGTAGATACCTATTAGAAAACATGCAATGAGATAGAAATGAGGAAAATAATGAGAGATCAATTAGAAGCAGGAATGATAATCAGTCTTCGTGTCGAGCGGGAAGCACCTTTTGGCTACTTCCTCTCCAATGGGGTGGAAGATGTGCTTTTGCACAGAACGGAAGTCAAGGGCGAGGTCGAAATCGATCAGGAAGTGGATGTTTTTTTATATCATGACAAACAAGGTCGCATCACGGCTACGATGACAATGCCTACGATTCAACAAGGGGAATATGATTGGTGCAAAGTGGTCGGGGTGAATGATGACCTAGGTGTCTTTGTCGATATTGGGATTGCAAAAGATGTACTTGTTTCTGCAGATGACCTTCCGATTTATGATGATATTTGGCCAGCTGAAGGCGATTTATTGTATATGACATTGACCACAGACCGGAATGGAAGACTTTATGGAAAGCTGGCCACAGAAAACATCATCCAGGAACTTGTCGCACCTGCCCCGAAATCGGTTATGAATCAAGATTTAAAAGCAAGAGTATATCGGTTGTTGAAGGTAGGTACGTTTGTGATTACAGAAGAAGGCTATCGATGCTTCATACACGAATCCGAAAGGAAAGAGGAGCCACGATTGGGACAGCTTGTGGACATTCGGGTGATCGATGTGAAGGATGATGGATCTTTGAACGGTTCCCTGATGCCCCGCAAACAGGATAAAATGAAGGATGATTCAGAAAGAATCTTTGATTACTTGCTGTCACGTAAAGGCTCCATACCGTATTGGGATAAAAGTCAGCCTGAAGATATCGAGGCCCGTTTTGAAATGAGCAAGGGAGCTTTTAAACGTGCTCTTGGTAAGCTGATGAAGGAAGGGAAAATTTATCAGGAAGACGGATGGACCCATCTTAAATTGAATCAGGAATGAACTATGACACTCATCGATTGATGGGTGTCTTTTTTATGTTTTGGCTATGTTAAGATTTGGCTTGTTTTGCCTGTTTCCGGCTGTTGATGGGACTGAAAGTCGTAGACTCCTCGAAAATGCATCTTCATCGTGCGGGGATGATTCAATGAAGCCAATTCAATGTCCAGCGGGAAAAGCGAAGGCAGGGAGACACTGGAGGCGTTAGCAGAGTACGCTCCCGACCCCGTCCGGGGAAAGCGGAGACTTGCACGGAAATCAACAGTGATTTTTAACAGAAGCTATTTTTAAAAGAGTGTAACCGGGAGTTGCACCCAGCGATCGTGAAAAAAGTTAAATTGTAATCAATTTGACTTAATTGTCTTAATCAGAATTGATGTCTCTTTAAAAAGCAGATTTTATAAAGGTTTTATTATTTCAAAACCCTTTATATGAATCAGGCTTCTAGTAAAATATACCGGTTTTTTTCAACATATATCCAGTTCGTGTTTTAACTCGAAATGTAGGAGGTATAACCGAAGTAACCATGTGAATGGGATCGTTTGATATCCGGAAGAATGAAAGGAGCTAGTTAGGAATGAGTATTCAAAAAAGTGCCGATAGTTCCAGTTTGGCTGAAGTGATCGACCGGATCCTGGATAAAGGGATTGTTATTGATGCTTTTGCCAGAGTTTCACTGGTTGGAATTGAAATTCTTACGGTTGAAGCAAGAGTCGTAATTGCGAGTGTGGATACTTGGCTTCGTTATGCCGAAGCAGTTGGACTGTTAAGAGATGAGGTCGAGGAAAAGGGCCTTCTTAATCAGCAAAATGAACGTAGTCAACAATTCAGTTTTTAAGCAAATATGAAATCTGAATCATTAAATTAGAGAATACGAAAAGAAAGAGTGATAGTATGGCGAACAATGATAAAAGCGAGCCCAAAGAGAAGAGCGAAATTCAGAATAATGAAAATTCATCCCGGATCAATCTGGCCATTTTAGGTGGATTTGTCGGTGCGGGAATCGGTTTGCTGTCCAACCCAGGGACCGGAAAAAAAGTTTTGAGCAGCATTGGACAATCGGAAGCGGTAAGAGTGGCTGGCAAGGAGTTAAGAAGGACTGCACAAGAAGTGATTACTGATCAGGCTATTATCCAAATTAGGAAAACAGCGGCAGGCTATTTGGAAAAAGGAAGGGGAAATCTGATAACTTCCAAGATCTTAAAGGCAGATGATGATCAAGCTGCCGCCAATACAGGGCCTGAAAATGAATTATCCACGAAATACAAAGAATTGAAAGAGGAAAATAAGCAATTAAAGGATCATTTATCGAAAATTGATGAAAAGCTTAACCAGCTTCTCGACTCTAAAAAATGACCTTTTTGTTGATAAGGGGTTGATTGGGTGGCTAAGCATAAAATTGAAAAAGCTGCATTGAAAGCAGGGAAGAAATTAGTTCGATTCGCTCCATCACCACTCAGAAAGAAAATCAAAAAAAAGATTATTGAAGAAGCCAAGGAGAAATTTGCTGATCATGTAGAGGAAGAAATGCAGGAAAAAGGTGAACAGGTTTCTGAAAAGCTTGAGAGTAAAACTGAAAAAAACGCAGAAAAATTACATGAAAAAGCAGAAGAAGCGAAAGAGAAATTACAGGATGTCCTTTTGAATGTCAAAGATAAGCTGGGAAAAGTAAAAGAAGCCGGAGAGGAATTTCAAAAGAAGGTCTCTTCATCAGATGAAAAAGACAAGATAAAGAGCTGTCAACAAATAAAGGGCGTCCATGATATTAAGAGCTCCACAACCATCAAAAGCTATAAAAATATTAAAACATCCAAAGATATCAAGAAACAGAGTTCGTAAATCTTTTTGAGAGGAGACTGAAAAATGGCAGTGCAAAAAAGTGCTGATAGTTCAAGCTTGGCGGAGGTTATCGATCGAATTTTGGATAAAGGGATTGTCATTGATGCATTTGCTAGAGTGTCCGTCGTAGGAATTGAAATTCTGACTGTAGAAGCCCGTGTGGTGATCGCAAGTGTGGATACTTGGCTGCGCTATGCAGAGGCAGTCGGGCTGCTCAGGGATGAAGTGGAAGAGCAGGGGATTTCCTCACAGTCAAATGAACGAAGTCCGCAATTCAGTATATAAAAGCTTTTAAGTAAATCGGATTTTCCCAAGGACACAGGAATCATCCTTTTTTGGATGGTTCCACCCTTAATCATCAATTTGTGGAGGCGACTATGGAAATAAAAAAAATAATGCAATCCGTTACAGACTTTTTCTCTGAACATGTAGCGCCACCTCATAAAATTACTTCTGTGGAAGCAGCCGAAGAAGGTGGCTGGAAAGTACTCATCGAAGTCGTTGAAGAGAAAGAGTATATGAAAAAATACGCAAAGGACGAAATGATCGGGACCTATGAGGTCCGGGTGAATAAAGAAAAGGAAGTGACATCCTTTAAGAGAAGGGATATCCGCTATCGAAGTGCAATCGGTCAAGAAACTTAGTTGTTGAGTCTTTGGGAGGGAAGGACATGACGGTCTTAAAAGCAAAAAGTAAGTCAAGAGCCTTAATACAAGGAAAAGAAACGAAAGAGCTACTTTCAAGGTCATTGAAATATCTTAAATCAGGCTACCCGGTACACTTTACGGGACCTTCTGGTGCAGGGAAAACATCCCTTGCCCTGGCACTGGCAAAAAAGAGAAAGAGGCCGGTCATGCTCATCCATGGCAATCATGAGTTGAATAACAATGATTTAATTGGAGGTTTCACAGGATACACAAGTAAAAAAGTAGTCGACCAATTCGTGCGGTCCGTCTACAAAAAAGAGGAAAATGTAAGTGAAACCTGGAGGGATGGAAGGCTGCTTCAGGCTGTCAAACATGGATATACACTTGTTTATGATGAATTTACACGCTCACGCCCTACTACAAATAATATCTTTTTATCCATACTGGAAGAGGGGATCCTTCCATTATACGGAACGAAATTGACAGAGCCATTTATTCGTGTTCATCCTGAATTTTCGGTCATTTTCACAAGCAACCCTCTCGAATATGCAGGTGTCTATGATACACAGGATGCACTATTGGATCGAATGATCACCATTTTCCTTCAATATCAAAATAGTGAAGAAGAAGCACAAATTTTGACTGAAAAAACTGGGCTTGATCAAAAGGAAACGAAAATGATCACCAAGCTTGTCGCCAATCTAAGGGGACAATGCACAACTAATAAAAATAATGGTCCTAGTTTAAGAGCCTCGCTGATGATTGCAAGCCTGGCTTTTGAAGAGGACATTTCCATAGATGGGGAAGATCAACGCTTTCAACAATTATGCATCGATGTTTTATCTCACCCTGTAAGTCGGTGTTTGAAAACGGAAGATCCAAAAGCTGACGCAGAAAAAATGATTATCGATGAATGTAAAAGTATATAGATTTAGATTTATGAAATCAGGGAGTGTGAAATGATGAATGAACAGAACGGAACAGGAGTCTATATCTTTTGTGGGATACAAACTATGAATGATGATGATTTCGGCACCATTGACATCGAAGGAGAAGAAAGAAAAACATTTCTGATCCGTTATAAGGACGCAGCCATGGTGGCGGCAGAAGTTCCGATGAAAATCTATCATCCTAACAGGCAGAATCTGATGATGCACCAAAATGCTGTCTCACAGGTTATGAATAGGAATGATACCGTCGTCCCAATCAGTTTTGGTAACATTTTCCAATCAAAGGAAGACGTTAAGGCTTTATTGGAAAAATTATATCCCCAGTTTGAAAAACTCTTTCCAGCCATAAAAGGAAAAATAGAGCTTGGATTAAAGGTGGTTGGAAAAAAAGAATGGTTGGAATCAGTCGTCAAAGAAAATTCTGAAGTCAAAAAGATGGCTGCAGCGATACAGGGGAAATCAGAAGCAGCCGGCTATTATGATCGAATTCAACTCGGAGGGGCAGCGCAGAAACTGTTTGCTTCTCTCCAAAAAACAGTAAAGGAAGAGATTTATCCCGATCTTGAGGATGCTGCCGAAGCTGCAAAGTTAAATGACCTATCAGGTGAGAAGATGCTGCTGAACGCTTCATTTCTGATTGACCGCGATAAAGAAGAAGAATTTGATCAAATCGTCAATCAGGTGCATGAAAAATGGAAGGATAAAGTCGATTTCAGCTACAGTGGCCCATGGCCAGCTTATAATTTCGTAAATATCCGCTTAAAAGTAGAGGAAGCTTGATGATTCATAAATTGATTACTGCTCCAATAAATGTTGTGGTGAAAATTGCAGAAAAGGTAAAGGAAGAAGCCGATAAGGAACTTTATGACCTTCCGACCATTCAACAAAAACTCATCCAGCTCCAAATGATGTATGAGTTAGGCGAAATACCAGAAGCAGCATTTAAAGCAAAGGAAGAAGAGCTGCTGCTAAGATATGAAACAGCGAAAAAAAAGGAATTGGAAGAATGGAACAAATTGACGAAAAATCAGAAATGAGGGAGATGCGATGGACAGTTTGATTTATTTATACGGTTTGATTCCAACTAAGGAAATGGCATCCGTTCCATCGTTTCCTTCATTAAAGGGATTTGGTGGCAAAGAGGAGATATTCACCATTCCAATGGATACCATAACTGCGATCGTTTGTACGCTGGATTCAAATGAGCACTCAGAAGAATCCATAAAAGAAAACATCCAAAATGATATGGATTGGCTGCAAGAAAAAGCTTTTCACCACCACGAAACCGTTGCGGCTTTTTATAAATATTTCACGATCATTCCATTAAAATTTTGTACGATTTATAAAAGCGAGGAAAGCCTTCGTCATACCGTGGAAATCAACAAAGGAATTGTGGAAAAATCATTTTCGACCCTACATGGAAACGAAGAGTGGAATTTGAAAATATACTGTGATGACTCTGTTTTGAAGGAATATATCACCAATGAAGATCCTGTCATGCAGGCGAAAAGAAATGAAATAAATGAACTTTCACCCGGAAGGAAATTTTTTGAAATGAAGAAGCTGGATCGCCTGGCTGAAACCCAGCTGGAAAATGAAAAGAACCGAATATGCGAAGAAGTCCATACCGTTCTTACCGAATTTTCACTACATGCAGCAATCAAGAAAAATTGGAGCAAGGACGCGACTGGAAGACAGGAAATCATGACATGGAACAGTGTCTTTCTTCTTCCAGAAGAAGGCGTCGAACGCTTTCTGGAACAGATACAACGTTTTGAAAAAGAGATGGAATCGCGAGGATGGAGACTTGAAGCATCCGGGCCATGGCCCGCATATCACTTTTCAAGCTTTGCTTAATTTCTGAAATGGGGAATCCGCATATGTCTCTCAAGGAATCAATGGAAAACAAAGATATCGCATTGATCGATATATTGGACGTCATTCTGGATAAAGGAGTGGCAATAAAGGGAGATCTGATCATTTCCATTGCTGGGGTGGATTTGGTGTATTTGGATTTAAGGGTTTTGATTGCTTCCGTAGAAACACTTGTCCAGACAAGGGATGGAAGTCGGAGAACAATCGATTCCAAACAATTTGACATACAAAGGGAGGCGTTAATCGATGCAAACGGCCAGCCAAACAAATGGCAGAATCAATCTTGATCCTGAAAAGGCCGAACATGGCCTTGCACAGCTTGTCCTGACGGTGGTCGAGCTTCTCAGGCAAATTGTGGAACGCCATGCACTGCGAAGGGTAGAAGGCGGTACTTTGACCGAAGAGCAGATTGAAAACCTCGGAATAGCATTGATGAACTTGGAAGAAAAAATGGATGAATTAAAAGAAGTTTTCGGTCTTACAGCTGATGACTTGAATATCGATCTTGGCCCGTTGGGAAACTTGCTTTAGCCTAAGCTGGCCAATAGGAGGGACATGAATATGCCCATTGAACATCAAGGACAATCAAGTACGATTGTCGATGTGTTAGAAAAGATTTTGGATAAAGGTGTGGTCATTGCAGGGGATATTACGGTAGGAATCGCGGATGTCGAACTGTTGACCATCAAAATCCGCTTAATCGTTGCATCTGTAGATAAGGCGAAAGAAATTGGAATGGATTGGTGGGAAAATGACCCTTATCTTAATTCAAAGGCATCTGAAAATCATACAAAGGAATTGAAAGAAGAAAACCAAAAACTGAATGAACGACTTGAGCAGCTTGAAAAACAAGTCAGCTCGAATCGTTTAAATACAAATAATCAATAACAAATGGAGGAATTAATGATGGCAGACCAAACAAAATTAGAAAACACAACAGTTGAAAATACCCAAAATGATAATTCTACAAAAGAAAAGAAAACGAAAAGAGGCGCACCGATTAAGAGAACTGTCGCCGGAAGCCTTCTTGGTGCATCGATTGGTTATTTGGCTACACCTGAAAACGGAAAGAAGCTCCTTGCCCGCATCGATACGGATGAATTGAAAAACAAAGCTGCAGATTTCGGTAAGGCAGCGAAGGAAAAATCCATGCAAGGCGCAGTAACCCTAAAATCATCAGCAGCAAATCTATTCAAAAAAGATAAAACACAGCGTTCTGATGAAGGGGAAAACGAAGACTATGAAACATTAAAACATGAAAATGAAGAGCTTCAGGAACGTCTTCGGAAGCTAGAGGAAAAAATGAATCAATTCGCGCAGGAAAGCGATGAAGACGAAGAAGATGAGGATGCTCCAACAAAGAAAAAGAGCAAAAAGACAAAGGCAAAATCAGATGGCTCAGAAGAGGATGATGACAACGAAGATGAAGAAGATGATGATTCAGAAGAGGAAGACGATGTAAAAAATAAAAAGAGCACAAAGAAGTCAACAAAATCAAAATCGAAAAAAACGAACTCATCAAAATCGAAAAAAGATAGTGAAGATGAAGATGCTGATGAAACCTCACTTTCAAGCGATGACGATACATCAGCTTAATAGAAAAGCAGAGGCGGCTTGATTGATCAGGGATGTTGAGATTGTGAAAATTGGAGCTCAAATTTTGCTGAGTCATTTACCCTAATTTTGTCTGATTTTGTCGATTCGCCGATAAGTGGGTAAAACTGGCTGATATATCGAATTTTTGGCTAATATCTTCATGGAAACGGCTGATATAAGAAAAATTGGCCGATATATCTAATACACTATGTTTTTAGTATATTTAGTAATTGTTTTAGATGAACTTTGAATACCTTTCACACGACCTTTATGGTAATTTTCAACAATATCCGTTGTGATTCCTTATGAATTGTGGAAATGAATAGAGATAGAGTTTGGAGGAGGATAGAAGATGAGCAGCGCTTTAAAAGACAACGTTTTGGAGTTTTTTGTAAAAGCATCAAATACGCATGGGTTCACTCTGGATTTGACGTTAAATGTCAAAGGCGCGGTCATTTCCGGAACATTGATATCAGCAAAGGAGTACTTTGATGAACTGAGCGAGTCTTTCGAAGATGGAAGTGAAATCGCGCAGCAATTAAGCGAGCAGCTTTCCGTCGCAAGTGAATCGATTGATTCTAGCCCCGATTCAGAAGCACATTTCATCCATATGAAGAACACTAAAGTTTATTGTGGTGACAGCAAGTCCACTCCTGCAAAGGGGAAAATCCTTTGGCGTGGAAAAATAAATGAAATCGATGGTTTTTTTCTAGGAAAAATTGCAGAAGCAAAAAATACAAACAAGAAAAAAGAAACATCTAAATAAATGATTCTTCAATAAGCTGCCCCCATACTACTAATAAGAGGGGGCAGCTTATTGCTGCATTTGAAGGAAAAACATGATCCATTCCGAATCTCATTAAAATTCCATCGTTTTGAACGCTTCTTCAGCCTCTTCCATGATTTCATCGATGATTTCTTTTGCAGTAAGGTCCCCAGTCAGCAGCCTTGTCCCTTGTCCAGCCCATAAAGATAAGAATTCCTTATTTTTCTGCTTTGCCGCTTCTTTTCGTATATCCTTTGTCAATGTGTTTTGGCTTGGAAAGGGAAGCGGATGGATGCCTGAAGCTTCAAAGCGGCGGATGAATTTATTCATCAAGCCCCTGGCAGGCCTACCTGAAAAGGCTTTCGTAATCACGGTTTCCTCTTCATTGCTGTTCAATAAAGCCTGCTGATAAGTTGAGTTCGCGCCTGATTCCTTGCATGTTAGAAACCTCGTGCCCATTTGAACGCCTTGGGCTCCGAGGATAAGGCTCGCGGCCAGCCCCTGCCCATTCATGATACCGCCTGCTGCAATGACAGGAATGTTTATGGCCTGCGCGACTTGGGGGATGAGGGAAAAGGTGCCGATATTGGCGCCGTTCGGATGCTCGTGGATATCGAATGTGCCTCGGTGCCCTCCCGCATCACTTCCTTGAGCAACGATGGCATCTACTCCGTGATTCTCGGCGAGCAGTGCTTCTTTGACAGTCGTGATCATCGTGATGATCTTCATCTCATTCTTCCTTGCAGTTCTCATTTTATCAGTCGGCAACAGTCCGAAAGCGGTGCTGATGACCGGGACGTTCTCTTCGATGAGGACGGCAAATTGTTCCTCAAAGTGATTGACCGTGTTAGGAGGTGCGACTGTTTCATCAATGTTCAGTTCCTTTCGGAATGCATTTAAGGCGTGTTGTACTTGTCCTGTACCTTCAACAGAATCCTTTAATTCTGTGCAGAATAAATTTACGGAAAATGGTCGGTTTGTTTGTTTTTTAATCTCTTTAATCGCACTTCGAAGGTCTTTTGGGGTTAAGTATGCACCGCCGAGGGTCCCTAGTCCTCCGCTGTTTGAAACACTTGCCACTAATTCAGGGGTGGTTGGGCCTCCTGCCATACCGGCCTGGATAATCGGTAGATCAATATGGAATAATTCGCACAATTTGTTATGAAATCTCAATATGTCCCCATCCTTTCCGATAATTAGTTCCATTTAAATCTTAAATCTTGTAGAATGATAGAGCAAATAATAGTGACGAGGTGGGCTTCCATGATCATTAACGAGAAGTTGATTATCCCGGGTCTGGATTGTGAAAGAACATGTTCCATCTTCCTTCCGCCAGGCTATGACAGCAGTACCGATAGAAGATACCCAGTTTTATATATGCATGATGGACAAAATCTATTTGTGGAACGAGGGAGGGAGCAATGGGAAGTTGATGTCGCACTCTCCATGCCGGGTGCGCCGGACCTTATTGTTGTAGGGATTCACCACGGCGGAAATGAAAGGCTGAACGAATTAAATCCCTGGTTCTTGGAGGAGCATCAGTTTGGAGGGAAGGGGAACGAATATCTAGAGTTTATCGTTCAAGTGTTGAAGCCCTTTATTGATGAAAGATACCGGACAATCAGGGGGCGTTTGCATACAGCCATGGCAGGGAGTTCTTTGGGCGGATACATGTCCATTTATGCCTCGATTAAATATCCGGAAGTGTTCGGGAAAGTATTAGCGATGTCGAATGCTCTCTGGCATGATCAAGGAAGGCTGCTCGAGATGATAAAAACCAATCGATTGAATGATCCGCTGAAAATATATATGGACACCGGGGAAAAAGAATCGGACAATCCTGATTTTAATGTACAGACAGTAGCGGATCATTACGAATTAAAGAATCAGCTTCTTCATCATGGAGTGAAAAATGATCTATTAAAATTCGTCTTGGATTCAGAAGGTGTACATAATGAAATTCATTGGAGAAAGAGATTTCCCTCAGCAATCAAATGGCTCTTTGGAAATAATGAAATTTTTCTATCATGAGTGAAACAAAAATCTTCGAGGAACGTCAAATTAATATCAAATACTATAGAATACTCTTTTTGAACAGGAAAGCTTCGAAATACCACGCAAAGAAAGGATCTTAAAATGAAAGGAAAGCCAAAAATCCATCTAGTTTCCATTTTGATCGTAAGCGGTGTCATGATGGCTGGCTGCACAAAGGATCAAGCTGCCCCGGTGGAAAATAGTCAATATGCGCATGAATCTTCAACCCATACCGAATCACCAAAAGTCAACGAAAATGAAATGTTGACAAAGATTGTCGCTTTCGCCAAGCAAGGAAGGATAGCTGGAAATGACTTTGAAATAAATCAAAGTTTTTCTGAAGTTGAAAAAAAATGGGGAGCACCATCACATGTGGATCATCTCGCAATCGGGAACTATGTAAGTTATCCTTCAAAGATGACCACTTTTGGCTATAATGGCAGCAATATCATTTTCGATATACGGTCGTATAATCAGTTATTGCATGAAATCAATTATATGAAGATTGAACAAAGTCTTGGCAAGCCTGATGAATACCGAGTAAACATGGATGATAATATTTATGTATATCATTTAGGGAATTCTATCGATTTAAAATTCGTCATTCCTTCTTCGGCAGGCTTCGTTGATCATATTTCCGTGTATGATAATGCACGTGCCCATCAATCGAGCCCACAATCTGCCGATGGTCAAAAAGACGGTGATGTTACCGATTATTTTCTGTCCATAAAAGGGAATTCGAATAAATTAACCGATCGGGCTTGGACCAACATGTTGAATTGGCGGAATAATATGCTTCAATTCACCAAAAAGCACTCAAAACAGGTCTTCCTTAATGGACAGAATGTGAAACAAGTTGCTTTGACATTCGACGACGGGCCGGATCAGTATGTCACGCCTGAAGTTGTTCGAGTATTAAACAAGTACGGGGTAAAAGGCAGCTTCTTTTTTATTGGGAGCAAGGTGGAGAAATACCCAGATGTCGTAAAAATGGCATATGATCAAGGAAGCCTTATTCTGAACCATACATTTGATCATATTGATTTGACACAACTGAAAGAGAATGATGTACAAAATGAAATTCAATCAACAGAAAGCGCAATCCAAAAAATAATCGGGAAAAAGCCGGCCATTTTAAGACCGCCATATGGAGAAACAAGTGACGAGGTTGTTCAATTGGCAAAAGAAAATAACGATCATATTGTGCTTTGGTCAATAGATACATTGGACTGGTCGCAAAAAGATTCAGCCAATATTGAAAGGAATGTACTTTCAAACGTAAGGAACGGGGATATCATATTGATGCATACCAACTCTTCTCAGGAGGTCACTGCCAAATCTGTTGCTTCCGTCATTGAAAATCTGCAAAAACGAGGATTTAAACTCGTTGATGTTGCAACGCTTCTTCACATTAAGCCGTATAAATAAACCACCATAAGAGTAGCGGACAAAACTATTTTTGTCCTAGAAAAACCCGAACTATAATGCGAAATCTTACATAGACTCCGGATTCATTCGGGTTTTTCATATTTAAGCGTGTTTGTTATTATTGGCATATTCTTGATGTTGATTGGAGTGCAAGACGAAGACTCCGGAGGGATTAGCGGGACTGGCGAGTTCCCGCGGCTTAGCGAGGAGGTTCACCGCTCGCCCTGCGGAAAGAGAAGCCTTGCACGGAAATCAACAGCGGTGTAATGACAGATGATTACTCCTGATATTGTTCGTCTCCAGAGTGAAGTGATTTAGTTTTGTCTCAACCCCTACATTGGCTGATCTAACTTTTTCTGGTCTCGGCTGTAACGGCTGATCTTATTCAAGAACAGTTTTTCGACTCTAGTACGATTGAACCGCTGAATCAAAATAAAAGGCAAATTAAAGAATATCGCGTATGCCATGTTTAAAATGAAATTGTTGAAATCATTGAATAAGAAAAATAATGGAAACGGCAGCATTTGCAGCCAATGGCTGA
This sequence comes from Falsibacillus albus, assembly GCF_003668575.1. Classification (NCBI taxonomy): domain Bacteria; kingdom Bacillati; phylum Bacillota; class Bacilli; order Caryophanales; family Bacillaceae; genus Falsibacillus; species Falsibacillus albus. Next base: position 155,981 of record NZ_RCVZ01000006.1, read on the forward strand.
TTTCTGCTCGTAAAAGTTCGCAATAAAATCCATTCAGCAATTCTCCCTTGCGATATTGGGAAAAACTTTTTCTTGGAAATCCTCTAATCCAATCCGCTGCATCAGGGAGCCGATCTTTCCATTTTTTTATTCCGATCATTTGATAAAAGCCAGATTCTTTTTCCCACAAGGATATTTTTAAATTGGATCCTATTTTAAAAATTGTTCTTTCATTCAATTTTAAACAAAAAAATGAAATCGAAATATGGAGAAACGCCCATATAGCTGCATTAACCAATAGAACCTTCATTCCAAATTCTCTTCCTTTTCCTTGGAAGTGATGATGGATCGTCCCTTCCAAGTTGAGCTTTTTGTGAAGAAAGTCAAATAGATCGAATAGAAAAATATCCCAACAAAAGCGAGCAAATGCAAGGGAAACAGCAACAAATCCATGAAGTGAAAATTTCCTATTTTTCTTAAACTCAGTGTTAATGCCCAAATATAAGTGATGATGCACAACAGTACAAGGATAGGTTCAGAAAAGAGAGTGCCAATTCCTGAGAAAATGAAAGATAAGCTTGCTGTTATCCAAAAAACGATAAGCAGGAAGTTGATAGGATTGGTTTGCAGAGCCCCAGAGAAAAAACTTTTGGACCAGCCGTAAATCATTTCCTTTTTTCCATTCGGATACATTCTCATCGAAACTGCATCCTTTCCGCTCCAAGCAGAAATGCTTTCATTCTTCGATTTGGCCAATTTGGCTAATTCCATGTTTTCCACTACAGCACTTCTTATTTCACGATGCCCCCCTATTTTAAAATAGTCAAAGGACCGGCAATAAAGAAATTGGCCAAACCCTCCTGACAGAGAATTGGGAGTAGAATAAATATTTGATGATCCAATCGAAGCAAAAGTCACTAAATGAAAAATGGAAGAAAAAACCTCATACCAATCACGGATCTTATGATAGGGATGTATAGTCATGATGCCTTTTCCCAACTGCTGCTGGTATGCGCCCATGATTCTAAGCAAACCCCCATCCTCAAACCAAGCATCAGCATCGATGAATAATAAATAATCCCCATTAGCAGCATTTGCCCCTTGCCAGCAGGCCCATGACTTCCCTTGCCATCCATGTTCAATGGGTGGGGCATCGATTACGCGCACCCCTTTGCGAAGCGCGATTTCTTTCGTTCGATCAGTAGAACCATCGTTGACGACAATGATTTCCATAGGCTGTACTTCTTGCCTTTGAATGGAATTCAGTAAATTGGGAAGGTTATTTTCTTCATTACGGGCAGGTATGATGACAGAGGTCTTGCGTACATTAGAGAAATGTCGTGGATTGCAATCCCTTTGTATGACAGGGACTCTCCAAAATAAAACGATGTGAAGCAGGAATGATGCCAGGAACCAAAACATCATGATCTTTAAACCTCCTATTTAGCCTTGTATCGCCATTTTATCCAATTTCTAATATACGAATACGCCTTTTTATTGTATGGATACCAATTGACATTACGGCCACTGTTTTTGTTATTCTGCATAACCGATTTCGGGCTGCAGAAGTTCAGCAGTCCCTCGCGCCCATGATAATGGCCGATTCCACTGCATTTAACTCCGCCAAATGGAAGATGTATATTGGAAATGTTCGTAACGACATCGTTGATGAAAATGCTTCCGCTTTCAATCAAAGGGATCATCCGTCGGATCCTGGATTTGTTTCTTGTAAAAAGATACGCATTCAATCCATAAGGGGAATCATTGACTAAGCGGATTGCGTCATCTTCTGTCTCAAAAGGCATAACAGCGATGACTGGACCGAACGTTTCATCTCTCATGATTTCCATTTCATGGCTAACATTTGTTAACAATGTGGGAGGTAGAAAAATGGGGAAAGGTTCATCATGGAAATCAGGTCGAAAATGGGAGGCCCCTCGATTTATGGCATCCATCACTTGTTTTTTGACATGTTCCATGCTTTCTTTTGTGGTCATGCCAGAAAAGGACTTTGAATCAATTTTTTTCAAAATATCTTTCACCTTTTCTACGAACGATCCGTAGATTCCAGACTGAACATAAATTCTTTCCACACTTACGCATGCTTGTCCTCCATTGACCAGGCTCCCCCAAACTGCTGCATTTGCAGCACGGTCGAGGTGGCAGTCGTCAAAAACAACCATCGGATCTTTTCCGCTCAGTTCCAATATGCAGGGGATACCTAATGAAGCGGCTTTTTGGTATACCTTATCCCCAGTAGTATGACTGCCTGTAAAAAAGACCAAATTTGGTTTTGCTTCAATCAACGTCTGTCCCACCATGGCATTTCCATCAATTATTTGCAATATCCCATCCGGCAGGTTTAGTTGATCAAAAATGCTCCGTAGGAATGGAGCAAAGCCAGGAAGTTGATCAGAGCATTTTAAAATGATTGTATTGCCTGTTATGAAAGCTGAAATGATGGGAAGAATGGATAGCTGAAAAGGATAATTCCATGGGGAAAAAATCAGGACCACACCATATGGTTCATAGCGGACATAACTCGTGCATCCCCAAAAAGGGAAGGGTGACTTTTTCTTCACTGGGTTCAAGATTTCGGTTCCGTTCTTGATGTAGTAATCCAACGCAGAAAAAACGATCAAAAAGTCCCCTGTCAATACATCCAGTTGATGTTTATTGGTCCGCTTTGAAATCCATGCAACATAATGATCAAGCTGATTGATAAGCACATTTTGCAGTTTTTTGAGGTAAGTTATTCGATCATTGATGCTGGTTTGTTTCCAGTACGTTGATTGGCGTTTTGCAGTGCTTATCATATCATCGGCTGGTTTAATGGAACCTTCCATGGTATTACTTCCTTTCCTGATCTAATAGACGCTAGTGTTGTCAAAAAAATGGATTTTCATAAGGAGGATTCTGAATGAAAAAGAAAGTGGTCATTGTAGGCGGTGGCTTGGCGGGAATGTCAGCTGCCATCCGCCTCGCTGCGGAGCATTATGATGTGACGATTTTGGAGAAAGGAGAACGGCTTGGTGGGAAATTAAATATCAGGGAGGGGAATGGGTATACATTTGATACCGGACCATCGATCTTGACAATGCCGTGGGTGCTTGAAAAACTGTTTGAACATGTTGATCGTGATCTCCATGATTATGTGGAAATTATGAAGATAGAGCCGGGCTGGAGGACTTTTTTTGAAGACGGGACCGTGCTTGATTTAACTTCCGAACTACCAAAAATGTTGAATGAATTGAAGAAAGTCTCTGATGACGATAAGAATCAGTTTTTTGATTATTTGTCCTATTGCCAAAGAATGTATGATCTTAGCATGAAAAGTTTCTATAAAAAAAGCATATCCGGTTTGAATGATTTGAGAATGATGCACCCTGTCAAAGAATTATTGCAAATGGATCCTATGAAAACAATGAGTCAGTCCACAAAAAAATATTTCAAAAGCAAGCATCTTCAGCAGCTTTTCAACTTTTTGGTCATGTATATAGGTTCTTCACCTTATCATGCACCTGCGATCCTCTCACAACTGACACATGTCCAGCTTGGGATTGGCGTTTATTATGTGAAGGGGGGCATGTATAAAATTGCTGAAGCGATGGAAAAGGTATTGAAGGAACTGGGAGTGAAAATAAGGGTATGCTCAGAAGTGGAAAAAATCCAGACCGATGGGACTCAAGCAAAAGGAGTTAAGTTAAAGACAGGTGAGCAGATAGAAGCTGATATAGTAGTATCAAATCTAGAAGCCATTCCCTGCTACGAATCATTATTGGAAGAATATGACTACTCTTCGATGGCCGTTAAGGACTTAGAGAAATTCCAGCCTACTGTTTCCGGTTTGGTTTTATTGTTGGGGGTCAATAAGACATATCCTCACTTGTCGCATCATAACTTCTTCTTTTCCGGAGACCCCGAAAAAGAATTTAAGCAAATTTTCGACGAAAAGAAACTGGCAGATGACCCGACTGTGTATATCGGTATTTCTTCAAAATCGGATGCTTCTCAGGCACCTGCAGGGAAGGAAAATCTGTTTGTGTTGACCCACGTCCCGCCACTGAAAAAAGGCGAAGATTGGTGTCGATATAGGGAAAAATATGAAAAGATAATCATGGAAAAATTGGAACGAATGGGCATGGAGGGTCTTCAAGATCATATTGAATATAAATATACGTTCACTCCGAATGATATACAAAGTTTATACGGATCCAATGGCGGCTCAATTTACGGTGCCATAACCGATCGGAAACTGAATGGCGGCTTTAAAATCCCGAACAAAAGCCATGTATTGAAAAATGTTTACTTTGTCGGGGGATCGACGCATCCAGGCGGAGGGGTGCCAATGGTGTCGTTATCCGGACAATTGACGGCGGAGCTCATCATGAAAGAGGAACAAAAAGATAAAAGGCAGATTGGCTGAATAAATGGCGAATCTGCCATTTATTTTTGCTTTTTGCCTTGAATCCGTGTTGAGCTTTTATCAGCTAGGGTATAAAATAGAAAAGTATTTCATGAATAGGGAGTTGATATTTTGAGTATGCCAACAGATCCAGACCCATATATATCGAGGAAGCTCATATTTAGTTGTATGGGGCTGGCCGATTCCTTTATATCAGCTCCAAACGTTTAAAGATTGAGGCTTCCTTTGTCGAAAAGGAGGTTAAATGATGTTCGAAATTTATAAAACGAATGAAGAAAGACAACTGGAGCAGCTGGATGATATTACTAACGGCTGCTGGATCAACATGATTGCACCGAAAGAAGATGAAATTCTTTATGTATCTGAAAAATTAGATATTCCACTGGACTTCATGAAAGATGCACTTGATGATGAAGAGCGGTCAAGGATAGAAAAAGAAGATGATAATGTACTGATTATCGTTGACTACCCTTACACATCCCATGATGAATCAGGCTTTCCCATCTATGAAACGATCCCGATTGGACTAATAATTACTCCTAAATGCTTTATTACGGTATCTTTAAAAGAAACGCCCATACTTAATATTTTTCAAAGCAACAAAATAAGAGAATTTTATACGTTCAAGAAAACAAGATTTGCTCTGCAAATCTTATCGGTCATCTCTTCTTATTATTTACGATATTTAAAACAGATTAATAAAAAAATGAATGAAGTGGAAAGGGAATTGCATCAATCGATGAAGAACAAAGAATTGTATGCATTCCTTGCCCTGGAAAAGAGTTTAGTATATTTTACGACTTCATTAAAGCCGAATAAGGTAGTTTTGGATAAAATCATGCGATTTAACTACCTCAAGATGTATGAGGAAGACAAGGATTTGCTGGAAGATGTCATCATCGAAAATACGCAGGCAAGTGAAATGGCTGAAACATACAGCTCGATATTGAGCAGGATGATGAATGCATTTTCCTCCATCATTTCAAACAATTTGAATATCGTGATGAAGTTTTTAACCTCCATCACGATTGTCCTATCTTTTCCGACAATGGTGGCAAGCTTTTATGGTATGAATGTGAATGTTCCTTTCCAGCACAGCACTCATGCCTTCCTGATTACTCTGGCGTTGGCAGGGGCTTTGGCAAGCGTGACAGCTTTTATCTTTTGGAAGAAAAAATATTTTTAGCACAAAAGGAAAAGACCGGCCAATTTTAATGCCGGTCTTTTCGAATGATTATTTCCAATGTGACTCGATGAATTCATCCCTGCCGGATTTTTGCCTGTCTTCCTTATATGCATCCGGCTTTTTTTTGTAAAAATCTTGATGGTAATCCTCAGCGGGATAAAATGTGTCAGCCGGTAAAATTTGCGTTACGATCGGCTTGCTGAACTTGCGGCTTTCTTCCAATTCTTTCTTTGTTCGAAGGGCAGACGCCTTTTGATGCGCATTATGGAAGAAAATCGCGGTCCGATAGGAGTCTCCGCGATCATGGAATTGACCTCCATCATCAGTAGGGTCGATTTGCGGCCAGTATAATTCCAATAACCGTTCATATGGAAATATTTCGGGATTGAATGTGATTTGGACCGCTTCGTAATGCCCTGAATCACCTGTTTTTACGTCCTCATATGTCGGATTCTTAACGTGTCCACCTGTATAGCCCGATACGACAGAAATGATTCCAGGCTGCTGATCGAATGGCTGAACCATACACCAAAAGCATCCCCCCGCAAAAGTGGCGAGTTCATGTTGTTTACTCATATTATTCCCCCATTGTGCAATAATGAAGAAATTTTAACACCATGTCACATAATAGGCAATTTAAATGTTTGAAGAAGGAATGAAAAGATTTCCATGCAGTCATCTTGGAGGATTTGCATAGATGACGATATAAAGTTATATAAGTGCGGAAAGGGCTGATTCAATGATGGTTAATGAGCAATTCGAAGAATATCTAGATAAATACGCTAAAATGGCTGTGGAAGTTGGAGTAAACGTTCAAAAAGGACAACCTCTATGGATTTCCGCTTCACTCGGAACAGAAGTGCTTGTAAGAAGAATTGTAAAATACGCTTATATGGCGGGTGCTAAATCAGTACAAGTCCAATGGTATGATGAAGAAGTTTTAAAGACCCATTATGAAATGGCACCAAATGAAGCTTTTACGGAATATCCGAGCTGGTTGGTGGCGGCTCACCAATGGGTTGTGGAGAACGATGCTGCCTTTCTGCAAGTGGAAGCAGAAAACCCGGACCTCTTAAGTGGAATTGATCCTGAGAGAATAGTGTCATACGAAAAGGCACAAGGAGTTGCTTTGGAGTCATTCTATGAAGCAATCGACAATGATCATATCAGCTGGTCAATCATTGCGATGCCTTCACAAAAATGGGCAGACAAAGTATTTACTCATTTGATTCCAGAGAAGAGGATGCAAGCACTATGGACAGAAATCTTCAAAGCTGTCAGGTTGGATAAAATGGACCCGACAGCTGAATGGCGATCGCATATGAAACGATTATCCAATCGAGCTCAACAATTGAATGATTTGAATTTAAAATCACTTCACTTCAAGTCAAAAGGCACCGACCTTGTCATTGAGCTCCCGGATGGGCATAAATGGCTTACTGGCGGAAGTCAAACTCCTGCAGGGACTGAATTCATTGCGAATATGCCCACAGAAGAAGTGTATACTGTTCCTTTGAAAACAGGGGTGAACGGGGTGGTCAGCAGTACCAAACCACTGGCGTATAAAGGAAAAGTGATCAAGGATTTCACCCTGACATTCATTGAAGGGAAGATAACGGATTTCACTGCTCAAGAAGGTCAGGAAATACTTGGGAAATTAATCCGAACAGATGAAGGGGCAGCATATTTAGGTGAAGTGGCGCTTGTCCCTCATCGATCCCCGATATCCGATTCAGGCATTCTTTTCTATAATACTTTATTCGACGAAAATGCCTCTTGTCATTTAGCGATCGGATCCGCGTATCCTACTTGCATCCAAAACGGAACCGAAATGGATGACTTTGAAAAAGAGGAAGTCGGTTTGAATGAGAGTGTGGTTCACGAAGATTTCATGATCGGTTCTGGAGATATGTGTATCTCAGGATTCTGCAAAGATGGAAGAAAAGTGACAATCATGGAAAATGGAGATTGGGGATTTTAGTTGAACAAGTAAATGTACTATCATTTTTCATGTTATCATTATATTAGTAATTATTCGTGAATAAACCGAATTGGGGTGTGCAGCATGTATGTAGTCCATTCTACATTTAAAGTTCCAGATAGCAAGGCAGATGAAGTTATTTCCATCTACCAAAATCGTTCCAGGCTTGTCGATCAAGCGAAGGGGTTTCAAAAATTTTTATTGTTTCAAAATGAAAAAAGGCAAGGCGAATTAACCGTACATATGGAATGGGATTCCAAAGAGAATTATATGAATTGGGTAACAAGCAAGGAGTTTAAGCAAATCCATGAACTGGAGAAAAAATATCCAGATCAAGAATTGGCTGCTGTAGTTCCAACTATACAAAAATATAGGGTTGTGGCACGATGATTGAACGAGCGCTCAATCCCGTTTTAGAAAAGGTAGTCCAAAAAATTTATGATAAATACCCTGTGATCCTTCAAAAATATGGGGAAGAAGGCAAAAAGAAATGCTACGAGGATAATCTTCATCATTTAAGATATTTGGATAGTGCTTATTCAGTGAAGAACAGCAACGTATTTGCTGATTATGCATGTTGGCTGAATAGCGTTTTAGTTAGCAGAGGGATGAAACCAGATCATTTGATCGATAATTTTATCTTCCTCGGCGAAGCCATCGAAGAAAATCAGACAATGGAAAAGGAACGGCGGGAAGAGTATTTATCCTATTTAAAGAATGCATGTAATGGTATAGAGGAACAATCTTAAAATTGCTTTAAAAATGAGCGGAAGGTGTGAGCCGCGCAGGCCCACTGCCCGCCCCTCGTAAAGGAAAATCCTGCAGCAGAAATCACCATCATATCGTACATATTTTATAATATTCAGAATAATTTTATTTTTCGGGAAATAGACACAAAAAGTCAAATTTCGCCAAAATTTTCTTTGTAGCTCAAGAGGGTCATCAGAGGAAAAACATGTCGATAGCTGTGATAATGGATATAGAAGAATGACGCCATTCCTTGACCTTTTGGATAAGCTGTCGTCCAATTATTCCTTCTTCCTTCTCGAATTAAAAAGTGAATTCCCTCTTCAATTTCTTTTGTCGGTTCATCCGACGCAGCTATTAAAGTTTCTAAAGCCCAAGATGTATGGGTCAGTGTACTTTCATTTAAAGGAACATAGGTTTTACGAGTGTCGCTTAAGCAAGATTCTCCCCAGCCACCGTCATCATTTTGTATATCTTTTAGCCATTGGACAGCTTTTTGAACAGACGGATGAAGTGGGGAAATACCTGCAGCAATCATTCCAATGACAGCCGCCCAAGTGCCATAAATATAGCAAATTCCCCAACGGCCATACCATGACCCATCTTTTTCTTGGTTGTCTATCAACCAATCGATGCCACGCTGCAGCTTCTTTCTTGGCTTTATAGAATGCGTGTGATTCCCTAGAAACTCCAACGTCCTTCCAGTTAGGTCAGGTGTCGAAGGATCCAACAGAATAAATTCCGCACCTTCCATAGGTATTAAATGCAAAATGGGGTTATTCAATTCCCGTTCAAAAGCTGGCCAACCACCATCGGGATTTTGCATGGAAATGACCCATTGAATGCCATTTTGCCAAACCTCCATACAATATGGATCCAAAGGGATATAGGGTATGGTGGATTTTAAGGAGGCGGTTGTGTCGTCTACATCTGGATTGATCGTATTATCATGTGAGAATCCCCAACCTCCGGGCTTAGCTTTATCATTATGGTACATCCAATCGCCATATTTATTGTGCTGCTGTGTGAGAAGGTAGTGCACACTGTTCATTAATGTTTGACTTTCCTCCGGTTCACCAGCTTTAAACAGGGCATGTGAGATCAAAGCTGTATTCCAGACATTCGCTGTCGTGTATTGGATATGTACATGCCCATCAATGGTACATGCCATTGATTTCAATCCGTCGACCGCAGCTTGAATGATTGCATGATCTCTCGGATACCCCAGGCTCAATAGCGCAAAAACCATATAAAAGGTTGAGCTAAAGTAATTTAGCATCGTTCCGTCTGTTTCAATTCTATCAAGGGTGTAATTCTTTGCCTTTTCGATTCCCATCGTTTTTAACCGGGCCGGAACCCCGACGAGTGATTTGATACCCCTTTGGATAGATGCGAAAAAAGTGTTCCAATCCTTCGACCGGTATTCTTCCCAGTCATCCTGTCCGCTCCGAGTAATGTATAAATGTGACAATGAAGGGCCGCTTTGATCATGATGATATTTATTGCTTGCCAAGATGATCAATGGGGCTAGATTTGCTCTGCCGAATACGGATATATCATAAAAATTGATGGGGAATGACTTTGGTAATAGCATGAATTCAGGTGGGAGAGGAAAGAAAGATGGCCATTTGTATTGTCCAGTCATAGCAAGAAGGAGCTTGGTATATAATTTTGCTTCCTTCAATCCTCCATGCTTAATGATAAACTTTTGTGCTTTGATCATATGCGGCTCATTGATTTTACTATAGCCTGAAAACAGCAATCCATAATAAGCATCTATCGTTAATGAAAGACTCCCTTCAGGTTCATCATGGAATAATTTCCATGCCCCATTGCCTTCTTGCAAACTTTTAATGCGTGCCACAAGAGATCTGATCAGTTCTTCATCATTCCATTCCAATGAACGCAGCAAAATAATCATATACGCATCAGTAATGACCCCTGTTTCAAATGGATAATCCCAAGATCCATTGGGTAATTGATCCAGTTTCAATTGCTGGACAATCCGCTCTATTTCATCTTGAATAATTCCATTTGTCATAGTCTGCACCTCAATGAATGTTTTTTTCTCATATATATTCTTTGTATATGGAAGGAATACATCGGATATGAATGCAACATCAAGCGGATGCCTTATTTATATACCGCTGTTGAATTCCACGCAAGTCTTCGCTTTCCGCGGGCGGGTCGGGAGCCTCCTCGCTTCGCTGCGGGGTGTATCTGAAACCGCTATTCCCGCTGGAGTCTACAACTTTTGTTCCAATCAGCTTGAAACACCCTAAAATTCAAATCAACAATAGGCTTTAACTTAGCCTAAAAGAAAGTAAAAAGAAAAGGCTGTTTTCGAAAAGAATGATATTTTAATTCACTACCACTTTATCGTAATAAAACTTTTTGTTGACATGATTCGACAAAAAATGTATCGTAATGAATGTAAATGAATAATTATAAATCCTCATCAAGGCAAGATGAGGTAGAGGGCGCAGTGATTAAGAGTAAGAGAATGAACGAAGCAGGGAATTCATTTTTCATCTTTGAAAGGAATCATTGCCGAAGCTCCATCATTCTCTGATGATGGAAGCTGGGACTGTATCCGAATAGGTGCAGGACTGTCATAGGATTTCCTATGGTGAACTATCATTTTGCTGTTAGATGCGGGGAATGCCCAAACACCCTATACAGGTGTTTTTTTTATTCAACAAATACAGTGACTTGATATACAACAAGAAAAGAAAGAGGGATTCATCTTGGAGAAGACAAATAAATTGGGACTTTGGGTGCTTACGGCCCTTGTCGTTGGAAATATGGTTGGTTCCGGAATTTTCATGCTGCCCAGGACATTGGCAGAAGTCGCAAGTCCTGGCGGGGCGATGTTTGCCTGGATATTTACCGGATTTGGCGTACTTGTGACTGCATTGGTATTTGGAAATTTAGCCATAAGGAAGCCAAATTTGACGGGAGGACCTCAAATATATGCCAAGGAGCTATTCAAAGAAGGCTCCCAAGCATCCATTTTATCCGGATACATGTCTACATGGGGTTATTGGATTGGCAATTTTGCAGGGAATGTTGCCATCATTACTACGTTTGCAGGATATTTATCATCGTTTTTCCCAGTATTAACGAGTCAGGCGGAATGGTTTACGATAGGCTCCTTATCGCTAAAAGTTGGAAATGTCCTGACATTTCTAGTTTGTACCTTATTATTATGGGCGACACATTTCATCATTCTAAGAGGTTTGGAAAATGCAGGGAAATTGAATTTTGCTGCAACAGCAACGAAAGTGATTGGTTTCTTTTTATTCATCGTGATTGGGATATTCGCTTTTCAAAAATCCAATATTGTTCCTTTTATGGCTCCACATATCGATGAAAGCGGGAAAAGCATCGGATTGCTTGGCCAAATCAATCATGCGGCAGTCGCAACCTTATGGGCATTCATTGGAGTAGAATCCGCTGTGGTTTTTGCTTCAAGAGCGAAAAATCAAATTGATGTCAAAAGAGCTACTATGCTTGGACTATTGATCGCATTGGCCATTTATATCGGAATCAGTACTCTCGTAATGGGCATGCTTACCCAACAGGAGCTTCTTCATTCAGATAAGCCTTTAATCGATGCGATTGCAGCTGTAACAGGGCCAATAGGAGGGAAATGCCTAGCCGGGTTGGGATTGATCAGCTTATTGGGCTCCACGATCGGATGGGTGATGCTAAGTGCTGAAGTACCTTATCAAGCTGCGAAACAAGGGCTATTCCTGCCAGCTTTCCTGAGAGAGAATCAAGCAGGCATCCCTAAATTTTCACTCATTATTTCAAATGGGTTGGCACAGCTTTTCATTTTTTCGACCATATCAAATTCAATTTCCGATGCGTTTAATTTTGTGATAACCGTCGCAACACTTTCTTATCTTGTACCATATTTTATTTCATCTGTGTTTCAAGTAAAACTCGCATGGACTGGGGAAACGTATGAAAATCAATTGAAAACCAGGATCATCGATGGACTGGTAGGACTCCTGTCCACGTTATATTCAGTTTGGGTTATCATTGCCGGCACCGCAGATATGAAAACATTCCTATTTGGCATAGGCTTGCTTGCAAGTGGAATCTTTTTTTATGGAAAGGTAAAACAAAACGCTGCACAGAAAAATCCCGATCAAGATCAAGATCAAATTTCTGCATAGCTCATAATTCACATGCCCCGGTAAAATACCGGGGCTTTTTTTAGGGTCAGAATAAACGTGTTGTCCATGTAAGCCGGTTTCAAGCTGATGCCGGCCTTCGGAAAGCGAACATCCTTCCGAAAGAGTTATATTAGAAGTCTGTGGATAGGGCGTTTATATATACGGCAACCAAAAATCCTTATATAAGCTTCTCTCCTCTGTTTATTCTCCATATGAACGGATTAGATAAAAATAAATGAAAATGATACCGTTTTCACTCACTATCTCGACCATATCCCCACTACTTCCGGAAATACCCTTGATAATATATATCAGCATGTTAGTATAAAAAACGTTGTGAAAAGATACGAACAAAAAAGCGAACAAACGGGAGAGATGTATAGATGTTGAAGAATAAAACAATTGCATTCATCGGGGCAGGATCAATGGCAGAGGCAATGATTTCCGGAATCGTACATTCAGAACTCATGCCGAAAGATCAAGTGATTGCAACTAATAGAAGCAATGAAGAACGGTTGGAAGAGATTAGAAATAAATACGGAATCAAAGCCATGCCGAAAGATAAATTGGAATTTGAAGATGTTGACATTTTCATTTTGGCAATGAAGCCAAAAGATATTGATATAGCACTAGATTCCATTAAAGATAAAGTAAATGAAAATCAACTGATTGTTTCTGTATTAGCAGGGATCTCTACGGAATATATGGAGAAACAGCTGCCAGAAAATCAGCCGGTCGTCCGGGTCATGCCAAATACTTCGAGCATGCTTCAGGAATCAGCTACTGCCATTTCCACAGGAAAGTACGTAGCAATGGATCATGTTCTCGAAATGAAGGAACTTCTTGCATGCATTGGAGAGGTATATGTGATCGATGAAGAACAAATGGATATCTTTACAGGAATTGCAGGAAGTGGACCAGCTTACTTCTATTATTTAATGGAGCATATGGAAAAGGCTGGCCAGGCAGGAGGACTAGACAAAGAATTGGCAAGGAAGATCGGGGCTCAAACGATACTTGGAGCAGCAAAAATGATGCTGGAGCAGGAAGATACACCAGCAGAGCTACGGAAAAAAGTGACATCACCGAATGGCACTACTGCAGCTGGACTTGAGGCACTGAAAAACTTTGGTGGCGGAGAAGCGATTACAGAAGCTGTAAAAGGTGCAGCAAAAAGGTCGGAAGAAATCAGTTCACAATTGGAAAAACAACTGGTAACGCAATAAATCAGTACGTAATACAGGAGTGATAGGATTGACACAAAATAGCGGTAAAAAAAGAGTTGTCATTAAAATAGGAAGCAGTTCATTGACAAGCAGCCACGGGGAAATCAGCAGAAGAAAGTTGGAACGACTATCAGATCAAGTCGTGCAGTTAAAGGACGAAGGTCATGAAGTCCTTCTTGTAAGCTCTGGAGCTGTTGCAGCGGGATATCGTAAATTAGGTTGTCTGGAAAGACCAGATACCTTACCTGAAAAACAGGCTGCAGCGTCCATCGGGCAAGGGCTGCTTATGGAAGCATATTCCGAAATCTTTTTATCACATGGCTATGTAGCGTCACAAATATTAATAACGAGAAGTGACTTTTCCGATGAAAAAAGATATAACAATGCCCGTAATACGATTAATGTACTATTAGAACGCGGAATCATCCCAATCGTCAATGAAAATGACACTGTTACGATCGAACGTTTGAAATTTGGCGACAACGATACGCTTTCTGCAAAAGTATCAGGTCTTGTCGATGCAGATATGTTGATGATTCTATCCGATATTGATGGATTATATGATGACGACCCACGCAAGAATAAAAATGCAAATCTGTTGAGAAAAGTCGAGGATATTACACCGGAAATCGAAGATGCAGCAGGCGAGCCGGGAAGCTCGGTCGGTACCGGCGGCATGCGTTCCAAAATCGACGCGTTCAAAATCACGATGGCATCCGGCATTCAAGCATTCCTTGGTAGAGCGGATGTACCTAATATATTGATTGATGCCATTCATGAAAGAGCAAAAGGAACGTATTTCGATGCCCATAAGGACCATATCAACCTGGATCAAAAGAAACAGTGGATCGCCTTCAACTCCGGTCCTGAAGGTGAATTGATCATTGATAACGATACGAAAACATTGATTACGGAGAAAAAAGAGAGCATTCTTTCATCAGGAATCTATCATGTCAAAGGCAGATTCAAGAAAAATTCTGTCGTCAGAGTATTGGATTTGAATGGTGATGAACTCGGATTGGGCGTCGTGAATTATTCTTCAAATGAACTGAAAAAGATGCTTGAAAAAGTTGATAAAGATGAATTGATGGATGTTGCAGTGGATATTGAACATTTGGTTTGCCATTTGGAAGTTTCTATCCCTATGGGAGTCTAAATTCTAAGGAGGAATTGGATGATTTTAAAAGAAAATGATGTGAAAGCTGATGTTGAGAAGCAAGGATTGCTTGCAAAGAAAGCGTCTAAGAAACTTGGTCAATTAACAACGGAACAAAAAAATGAAGCCTTGAACATCATTGCAGATGAACTAGAGACGAATTATGAAAAGATTCTTGAAAGCAATAAAATCGATCTGGAAAAAGGAAAAGAAAAAGGTTTTGAAGATGCTTTCATGGATCGCTTGGCTTTGTCGAAGGAAAGGATTGTTAACTTTGCAGACGGGCTGCGCCAAGTTGCAAAGCTGGAAGACCCGACTGACAAAACCATTTCCAATTGGACGCTGGAAAATGGATTGAATGTTGAAAAAGTGACGGTTCCACTCGGCGTGATTGGAATGATTTATGAAGCACGTCCGAACGTTACAGTCGATGCAACGGGATTAGCATTGAAATCAGGTAATTCGATTATTTTAAAGGGCGGGTCTTCAGCGATTTCTTCCAATTCAGCAATTGTGGATGTCATCCATTCTGCGTTGGAAAAGACTGAAATACCGGTAGATGCCGTCCAATTCATCCATTCTACAAACCGTGAAGCAACCCAAGCGCTATTTACGATGAACGAGTATGTGGATGTATTGATCCCGCGAGGCGGCGGCTCATTGATCAAAGCTGTTGTGAATAATGCGACAGTCCCAGTATTAGAAACAGGAGTAGGGAATTGTCATCTCTATATTGATAAAGATGCCGATGTGAAAAAGGCATTGGATATCATCGTGAATGCGAAGACAGATCGTCCTGCTGTTTGTAATGCTGCTGAAACGTTGATTATCCATGAAAAGTGGCTGAAGGAAAATCATAAAATTTTAAATGAGACATTGATCAGCCGAAAAATCAATGTACATGGAGATGAAAAGGCGCTTGAGTATTTCACAGATGCCGTCCCGGCTGGAGAAGAAGACTGGGCAAATGAGTATTTGGATTTGGCGATTGCAGTAAAAATCGTTTCGAATTTAGATGAAGCCTTGGATCATATTGAACAGTATGGAACGAAGCATTCAGAGGCAATCATCACTGAAAATGCAGAGACTGCGAAAAAGTTCCTGGATCTTGTTGATGCTTCTGCAGTTTACCACAATGCTTCCACGCGATTTACTGATGGTGGAGCACTTGGGTTTGGTGCAGAAATCGGAATATCAACGCAAAAGCTTCATGCCCGCGGACCAATGGGGCTTCCTGCACTGACAACTGTGAAGTTCAAAATGAGAGGCAACGGCCAAATTCGATAAAAGAATAGCCTAAAAAAAATGCAGCTGTGCTGAATGCACAGCTGCATTTTTTTATTTTCATTCCAGTGAAATCAGCCATCCATTTTACAAATTGAACAATCATACAACTGTTCAGTTTTACATAATGTATAGTGATTAGCAAATGAACAAGGTGTAAAATGTACTAAAAGTTAAAAAATTCTGAAAACTAAGGAGGGATTTTACTATTAAAACCGAAATAAATTAAGGCAAGCTTTTTTTTGTTAACTGAATAAAATCAATCATTCACAAGGAGGACTTTAAATGTCAGATAAGGTGAAAATTGGATTAATTCAAGCTACACATGATGTTGATGGCGGAGAACCTGTCAGTGTGCACAAAGAAAAAGCGATTGAAAAACATATCAAGCTAGTAAGGGAAGCAGCTGAAAAAGGTGCAAACATAATATGCCTGCAGGAAATTTTCTATGGACCATACTTTTGCGCCGAGCAGAGTACGAAATGGTATGATTCTGCAGAAGAAATTCCAAATGGGCCGACAACGAAAAGATTCCAGGAACTTGCCAAGGAATTAGGGACGGTCATCGTCTTGCCGATCTATGAACGGGAAGGGATCGCTACATACTATAATACAGCTGCTGTCATTGATGCTGATGGTTCTTATTTAGGAAAATACCGAAAACAGCATATTCCT
Source organism: Falsibacillus albus (assembly GCF_003668575.1). Taxonomy (NCBI): domain Bacteria; kingdom Bacillati; phylum Bacillota; class Bacilli; order Caryophanales; family Bacillaceae; genus Falsibacillus; species Falsibacillus albus. The sequence goes on from NZ_RCVZ01000006.1 coordinate 172,825, forward strand.
CACGTAGGAGTTGGAAATGAAGGCTGTGGATTTTGGGAGAAATATTACTTTAAACCTGGGAATCTAGGATATCCGGTCTTTGATACGGCCTTTGCAAAAGTCGGGGTTTATATTTGCTATGACCGTCATTTTCCAGAGGGCGCAAGGCTGCTTGGATTAAAAGGAGCAGAAGTTGTATTTAATCCATCTGCTACTGTTGCAGGGTTGTCCGAATATTTATGGAAGCTTGAACAGCCTGCGCACGCCGTAGCCAATGGATATTACCTTGGGGCGATAAACCGTGTCGGCTTTGAAGGGCCATGGAACATGGGGGAATTTTACGGACAATCGTATTTAGTGGACCCAAGGGGCAATTTCGTTTCGATGGCCAGCAGGGACAAGGATGAAGTCATAATCGGAGAGATGGACAAAAAGTTGATAAGGGAAGTCCGTGATACTTGGCAATTCTACCGTGATAGACGCCCTGAGACCTATCAGGAGATGACGGCGCTGCTACCATAAAAAAAGACAGCATAGGGGGTTACATATCAATTATCTGAATGTGGAACCCTCTTTTTGTCATGGGCTGAATCAATCAAAAAAGGGAGGTTTTACTTTGGCCACATTGGATTCTGTGAGGATTTCCTTAAGTGATATCACTAAGAATTTCGAAGAAGTAGAGGCAGCACTAACCAATCAGGAAGCATTGGAAGAAGCCAATAGATGTCTGTTCTGCTACGATGCGCCGTGCATTAAAGCTTGTCCGACTGGAATTGATATCCCTAAATTCATAAAGAAAATCACATCCGGGAACTTATTGGGATCAGCCAAAACCATCATGGAGTCAAACCCGGTTGGGGCGAGCTGTTCCCGTGTATGCCCCACTGAAGAGCTTTGCGAAGGCTCATGTGTACTCAATCATTCGACCAAGCCGATCATGATCGGCAATCTTCAACGCTTTGCGACCGATTGGGCAATTCAAAACGAAAAAGTTCTGTTCAGGCAGGAAAAACGGAATGGCAAGAAAGTTGCCATCATCGGTAGTGGACCGGCAGGACTTTCGGCGGCACGTGAACTCGCTTTATTCGGGTATGATGTCACGGTTTTCGAGGCCTTGGAAAAGGCTGGCGGGTTGAACACATATGGGATTGTTTCCTTCCGGCTGCCACAGAAGATTTCTTATTGGGAAGTCGATCAAGTCAAATCCTTGAATGTGAACATCAAGACGAATACAAAAGTCGGAAAAGATGTATCGGCTGAGGAAATATTGAACTCATTTGATACCGTCATCCTTGCAGCAGGGATGTCAAAAGTACCTGGTTTGGACATTGACGGGGAGGAACTGGAAGGAGTATACGACGCAATCGAGTTTGTTAAAGAGACAAAAACCAAACCATTGTCAAATGATATCAAAGGGAAAAAGGTTGCCGTGATTGGTGCAGGTAATACGGCCATCGATGGGGCAACCTGTTCTGTTCGTCTAGGGGCGGAAAATGTGAAAATTTTATATCGAAGAACGCTTGAGGAAATGACTGCCTATGATTTCGAATATGACTTTGCCAAGCAGGATGGAGTCGAGTTCCGGTGGCTTACGGCGCCGAAAAAGATCATCGGCAAAGATGGAAAAGTCATTGGCATCGAATGCGTCAGGATGGAATTGGGGGACCCGGAAAAGGACGGAAGGAAGAGACCGTCTGTAGTGCCTGGCTCGGAATTTATCCTTGAGGTGGATGCCGTTATAAAAGCTATCGGTCAAACAAGGCACATCGAGCTGATCAATGAATTCAAGCTGAATCATCAAGGAGGGGTTGTGGAGGTTAATAAAGAGACATTTCAAACCTCCAACCCGAGGGTTTATGCATGCGGCGACATCGTTTTTGGTAAAGGGGTCGGTGAAGCAATGGTAGTTACGGCTGCACAGCAGGGGAAAGAAACGGCCTACGCCATTCATAAGCAATTGATGAAGGCAGAGACAGCTTGAATTAATGATAAAAGGGGAGGAAATGAGTCATGGCAGATTTACGAATCGATTTAGCAGGAATTAAGTCCCCAAATCCTTTTTGGCTGGCATCTGCACCGCCGACAAATTCAGGATATCAGGTTCAGCGTGCATTCGAAGCTGGATGGGGTGGTGCTGTGTGGAAAACACTGGGGGATCCAATCATTAATGTTTCTTCAAGGTTTGCAGCAGTCAATTTTAATGGACAGCGCGTAGCAGGTTTCAACAATATCGAATTGATAACAGATCGACCTCTCGAAGTCAATTTGAAGGAAATATACGAAACCAAAAAAAGGTTTCCTGACCATGCCATCATTGCTTCGCTGATGGTTGAACCGAAGCAGGAGAAGTGGCATGAAATAGTCAAAAAAGTAGAGGATGTGGGAGTGGACGGGCTCGAATTGAATTTCGGGTGCCCACACGGCATGGCTGAGCGGGGAATGGGATCAGCTTCCGGACAGGTGCCGGAACTCGTCGAGAAACAGACCTATTGGGCAAAGGAAGTGGCAAAGACGCCTGTCATTGTAAAACTCACACCGAATATCACGGATATAACCGTCACAGCAGAGGCTGCTGTCAGAGGTGGTGCGGACGCCATCAGTATGATCAATACGATCAACAGCCTTGCCGGGGTGGACCTTGACACATGGAACACGATTCCACATGTTGCCGGGAAAGGTGCCCATGGGGGATATTGCGGGCCTGCTGTTAAACCGATTGCGTTGAATATGGTAGCTGAATGTGCAAGGAATCCTAGGATAAATGTTCCGATTTCGGGGATCGGCGGAATATCGAGTTGGCAGGATACGGTTGAGTTCATGCTTATGGGAGCAGGCGGGGTCCAGGTCTGTACTGCAGCGATGCATCATGGGTTCCGGATCGTTGAGGATATGATAGATGGACTTAACAATTATTTAGATGATAAAGAAATTGCCTCTGTTTCTGAGCTGGTGGGGAAATCTGTGCCAAAATTTTCCGATTGGGGGAACTTGGATCTAAACTACCAAGTGGTGGCGCGAATCAACAATGATGTCTGCATCAATTGCAACAAATGTCATATAGTCTGTGAGGATACGTCTCATCAATGTATCGATATGCTGAAGGACGCTTCTGGAAATAATTATTTGAAGGTTCGGGAAGATGATTGCGTTGGCTGCAACCTCTGTTCCATTGTATGTCCTGTGGATGGTGCGATCGACATGATCGAAATACCGAGCGGCCAGCCCCCGATGAGCTGGAATCAGCGGCAGGAAGCATTAAGTTCCATTGAAAAGCCAAAAGTGGATGCATCCAAATAATAGAGGAGGTTGATTTTGATGAAAAAAATAATTAAAAATGGGGTAATCGTTACGGCATCAGATACGTATGAGGCAGAAATCTTGATTGAAGATGGTGTAATAAAGGCAATCGGGCATGATCTTCAAGCAAATGATGCAGAAGTTGTGGATGCCAAAGGGTGCTATGTATTCCCTGGTGGCATCGATCCCCATACGCACTTAGACATGCCATTTGGGGGGACTGTGACGAAGGATGATTTTGAAACTGGGACGATTGGAGCTGCATTCGGGGGAACCACTACAGTAATTGATTTCTGCCTCACCAATAAAGGTGTGCCGCTGGCGAATGCCATTAATGCATGGCACGCGAAATCCAAGGATAAAGCCGTCATTGATTACGGTTTCCATTTAATGATTGCAGAAATAACGGAAGATGTATTGAATCAGCTTCCTTCTGTCATCAATGAAGAAGGGATCACCTCTTTTAAAGTATTTATGGCCTATAAAAATGTTTTTCAAGCAGATGATGCAACTCTTTACCGTACCCTGCTTGCAGCAAAGGAGCTCGGTGCACTCGTCATGGTGCATGCTGAAAATGGAGATGTGATCGATTATTTAACCACTAAAGCGTTGGAAGAAGGAAATACCTCCCCTATTTATCATGCGTTGACCAGGCCGCCAGAAGTAGAGGGGGAAGCGACGGGAAGGGCATCACGTCTTACAGGTCTCGCTGACTCCCAGTTGTATGTGGTCCATGTTTCGTGTGCGGATGCTGCCGATCGAATCGCCGAAGCAAGGAAAAAAGGATGGAATGTGTGGGGAGAAACCTGCCCGCAATATTTGGTATTAGATCAATCATACCTGGAAAAACCGGATTTTGAGGGCGCTAAATATGTATGGTCGCCACCATTAAGGGAAAAGTGGAACCAAGAAAAGCTTTGGACGGCATTGAAAAATGGAGAACTCCAAACGATTGGATCTGATCAATGTTCCTTTGACTTCAAAGGTCAAAAGGATTTAGGCAAGGATGATTTCACGAAAATTCCAAATGGTGGACCGATCATTGAAGACAGGATGACGATTTTATTTTCGGAAGGTGTTAAAAAGGGACGAATTTCCTTGAATCAATTTGTTGACTTGACTTCAACCCGTGCAGCGAAGCTTTTCGGGCTATTCCCTCAAAAAGGAACAATCGCTGTTGGAACTGACGCAGATATCGTCATATATGATCCAAATGCAGAAAGGACATTATCTGCAGAGACACACCATCTAGCGGTGGATTACAGCGCTTTTGAAGGCATGGAAGTCACTGGTGAACCTGTTTCCGTCCTATCCAGAGGGGAATATGTCATTAAAGACAAACAATTTGTGGGAAACCCTGGTTCAGGAAAATTCCTGAAACGTTCAAAATTTGGTGAACATTCCGCCCAACAAAATAAAGAATTGCACACATCTTCAAATTAATAATCATCTCATCACGCTTTTCATAAGGTCAGGATTTGAGGGCTGGATGATTTTCAGCCCTTGCATTAAATGCTGTAGTTGTTCAGTCAATGAAAATGATTGATTGTTTTTATGCCTAATTAAGGAGTGTTGATGATGAGAAAAAGTTATTTGAAATCACCCGATTTATATCCGATTTCTGCAAGCGGAAGAAAGATTACTGCATTAGGTTATTCTTTCATGTGGGTAGGAATGGTCGTTGTTTTGGCCACTTTTGCAATCGGTGGCGCGGGGGTCATGTCATTGCCTCTCCCAATGGTCCTGCTCGCCACAATAATTGGATCACTTGCAATAGGTATCTTTACTTCATTGACTGCGGATATAGGAATTGAGCACGGATTATCATTCCCCGTTTACATGAGGGCCCCTTTTGGGACGATTGGAACGCATATCCCCTCAATTGCAAGGGGGATGGCAGCTTCAATGTGGTTTGGGATCAATACCTACTTTGGTTCGACTGCTATGAACGGAATCTTAAATATTTTATTTGGCTTTGATAATTGGTTTGTATGTTTTTTGATTTTTGCCATTTTTCAATTGGTCAATACCGCTTTGGGGATAAAAGCAGTGGAAAGGTTCGCCGATTTGGCAGCACCTATCATCATCCTCATTTCTGTCTGGATGTACAGTTCACTCTCTGATACAGCTGCTGCACAAGGAAGGGATATTTGGAGTTGGGTTGAAAATCCTGTCACCGGCGCTGCTGCATTTTCAGCATTCCTGGTGGTGATTTTCAGCAACATGGGATTTTGGGCAACCATTGCGGCTGACATTCCATCCATATCAAGGTTCATGAAGGCGCCAATCAATGAAAAAAATTGGTTCAGGCGCAATAAGAGTTCTTTGATTGGCAATTTAGTCGCCCTGCCATTGACCCAAGCGTTCATGGTCGTTATCGGCGGTGTGTCTTACATTGCGGTTTTAAATTATGATCCTGTTGTAGCATTGCAAAAAGCAGCAACCGGCTTCTTTCTCGGAATTTTGCTTCTGATGATCGTATTGGCGCAGTGGTCAACGAATATTGCAGCCAATATCGTCCCGGCTGCGACGATATTTTCAAATGTCGGAGGTCCGAAATTCCCGTTTTGGGCAGGGGTAATCACAGCCGGTATTGTCGGGATCTTAGTTCAGCCCTGGGAATTGTTTGCAGTCATTATTCCCGTTTTATTATTTGTAGGAGGAATCCTTTCGGCGATCATAGGGATATTGGTCGCAGATTACTACTTTATACGGAAGCGTAGAGTGAATGTGCCAGATCTTTACGAAGATCATGGACAGTATCGGTATATGAAGGGAGTAAACCTGGCGGGATTCATTTCCTGGATCATCGGGGGGACGGCATCATATTTTGTCCCTAATTACTCTTTTGTCGTCGGCTTTGTGATCGGTTCTGCCTGTTACTACGTATTGGCAAAATATTGGTGGTTTAAGAAATACGAGCAAGCAGAAATATTGGATCCTAGCGATGAAAAATATCTGGGAATTTCAGTTGGCAGGGAGTGGAGTATAGAGGAATCCTTAAATGAAGGATTTGTTGGAGAAGTCCCACAGGATGCTACGATAAATTTTGAATAGGAAAAAGGGGGGGAATCGATGTCGGATCATCAGGAGTTCTTGGCTGAAAGGGATCATATTGATGTTTTGATCGATCAAGGGTATAAGATCAAGAGTGTCCAAGAAAATCTTAGTGGTGCTTTCGTTGCATTTGAAAATAAAAATAAAGACACGAAAACTCTTCATGTGAAAACTGCAAATGGAAGGAAATATTTTTCTAATATCATTGTATTAAAGAACAATTGATCCAATCAGCATGATGGCGGCCGGATGCGTGAAAGGTGAATGAGTGATAAAGGTGTTCATTTTCAAAGCAGATGGCCGCTTTAATGAATTTTCTTTTAAGGGTGTGACAAGTTGAAAAAACATGCACAACTGACCATTGATGGAATTCTTGACCGCAAGCACTTTGAATCTGCAGAAATCATCGCAGGACATAACGGAACCTCAAGAATAATAAAATGGGTTCATGTTGTCGAAGTGACAAAAATCAAAAACCTATTAAAGGGAAATGAACTGATCTTATCAACTGGCGTTGCTTGGAAAGACCGCCCGGCCACATTTTTATCAATGGTGAATCAATTGATTGAATGTAACGCAGCTGGTATTTGTTTGGAAATCGGAACATATATGGACGTAATTCCCGAAGATGTCATACGGCTGGCAGACGAAAAACAATTTCCGATTATTGTATTTAACCAGGAAGTTCCATTTGTGGAAATCACTCAAGATTTACATACCAACTTGATAAATCAACAATATATGATGATTTCAGAGCTTGAGCATTATTCACAGTCACTGAATAAGCAGCTGTTAAATATATCTTCATATAAGGATATATTGAAGTTTTTACATGAGGAGCTTGGCGTACAAGTAATATTTTCTTTTAAGGAGCAGGAGCCTTGTTTTGTCCCACCAGTCGTCAAGTCCCAACAAGCAAAATGGAGAGAGGCAAGGGAACAAAAAAATGAGGAACCATTCAAGAACGAGCATCTCATCACCTCGCCTATTTACTTGTTCGATCAAGAATATGCAGAGTTGACGATCTATGACCCTGAACACTCGTTGAATGAATTTGAAACATTGATATTAGATCGAACATCCACCGCTCTTGCACATCATCTATTAAGACATTTGTATGTTGAAGAAAAAAAACGAGTGGAAGAATCGAAATGGATTGACGCATGGCTGGCAGGTGAACGAAGGAAAGAGGATATTTTTGAATATTTATCTGAACTTGATATTCAGCATAACTCCCATGGGGCGGTCGTTTGCATCTTCAAACTGGATTGTTTAAGAAAAAATAATGAAATAGACATGACGTATTATAAGCTTCAATTCCGTTCTTTTTTTCAGCAGCAAGGATTTCAAGCATTTATAACAGAGAAAAATAATATGATGATTTTCATATTATTGAACAAACGTTCCAAAAAGACTTGGAAATCCCGTCTTAGCATCGTCGTAAATCGCATGAACGAATCCGATTTGATAAAACGAAAAAATTTGGCGAGGTCCACATGCGGCATCGGCAAATATGTGGAGGATCTTGAGAAGGTATCGCAAAGCTTTCATTGTGCTGAGGAAACCATCCGCATACAGGATAAAGTTTCGGGATGCAGCTCGTACTTTTATGAAGATCTGCATTTATATCGAATCATCGCAAAATGCAGGAAGCACATTGATTTAGATGAGTATATTTCTGAATATTTATCTCCAGTCATTAAATATGACGAAAACTACAATGGGAAATTATTGGAGACTCTCAAGGTTTATCTTTCCTGCAATGGATCTAAGAAAGAAACAGCCAAGAAATTGTACGTTGTACGACAGACACTCTACCATCGTTTATCCAAATTGGAACAGCTTCTTGGCGATGATTTCATGGAGCCTGGCAAACGTTTGGCCATCGAATTCATGATCATGTCCCATGAATTCATTACAATGAATTCGCAGTTATCTTCAAAAGGGGCGGCGCAATCCTGATTGAGCTTTGCTTGCAAAATGTTCTGTACCTAAGAAGTCTTATTTAACATTGTGTCTAATGTTTGTAAAACATGGATGAGAGATAATGGAATTACAGAAATATAAATAATGGGAGGGCTTTTCTATGGCATTGCTAAAAAATGAAACAACAATTCTTAAAAACTTTGTAAATGGAAAATGGGTCGATTCAACAGCACTTGAAGCATCTGAAGTCATCAATCCTGCAACTGGTCAGCTTTTGGCAAAGGTTCCTATTTCTACGAAAGAGGATTTGGAAGAAGCTGTATCATCCGCAAAGGCTGCATTCACAAAATGGAAAGCGATACCTGTTCCAAAAAGGGCAAGAATCTTATTCAAATACCATACTTTGCTCACTGAACACCATGAAGAGCTGGCGAAGCTCATTGTTGAGGAAAATGGGAAGGCATACAAAGAAGCATTTGGAGAAGTTCAGCGTGGAATCGAATGTGTTGAATTTGCCTGCGGTGCTCCCACTTTAATGATGGGGGAATCTTTATCCGGGATTGCAGAAGAAATCGATTCGGAAATGTTCCGTTTTCCTCTTGGGGTCGTTGGAGGGATCACTCCATTCAATTTCCCGATGATGGTGCCTCTATGGATGTTCCCATTGGCCATTGCATGCGGTAATACATTTGTCCTCAAACCTTCTGAACGGACCCCGATTTTGGCAAATAAATTAGCCGAATTATTCACCCAGGCAGGCGCGCCTTCAGGAGTTCTAAATATTGTCCATGGTGCACATGATGTAGTGAATGGGCTGATTGAACATCGAGATGTTGCAGCCGTTTCATTTGTCGGTTCACAGCCGGTGGCCAAATATGTATATGAACGAGCCGCTGCCAATGGAAAAAGGGTTCAGGCTCTGTCCGGGGCGAAAAACCATCATATCGTGATGGAAGATGCGGACATGGCAAAAGCCGTACAGCATATCATCAGCTCCACATTCGGCAGTGCCGGCCAGCGCTGCATGGCCTGCAGTGCAGTCGTCGTAGTCGGGGATAACGAAAAGTTTGTAGAGGAGTTAAAAAAGAAAGCAGATGAATTGGTCATGGGAAATGGTATGGATGAAGAAGTATTATTAACCCCTGTCATTCGCAAGGAGCATCGTGAAAAGGTTCTTGGCTACATTCAAAAGGGATTGGAAGAAGGGGCTTCCCTGATTCGTGACGGGCGGCATGATATGGACGATAATACTGAAGGCAGCTTCCTTGGGGCGACAATATTTGATCATGTCACACCGGAAATGACGATCGCCCGCGAGGAGCTATTTGCACCTGTGTTAAGCCTATTAAGAGCAAAGGATCTTGATGAGGGGCTCGAATATATCCGTAAGTCAAGATTTGGGAATGGAGCAACGATCTATACAAAGGATGCAAGTGCTGTCCGGAAATTCCGGGAAGAAGCGGATGCAGGCATGTTGGGAGTGAATGTGGGAGTACCTGCGACGATGGCATTTTTCCCATTCTCAGGCTGGAAGGATTCATTCTATGGTGATTTACATGTCAATGGCAAAGACGGCGTTAACTTTTATACAAAGAAAAAAATGATTACTTCCCGATTTGATTATTAATTTCAGATCTTCTATTTAGAAGTGGAGGGGTAAAAATGGTTAAAGCAGGTCAATCACAAAGTACGTTGCATGCACAGGACGAAAAGTATATTTGGCACTCCATGAAGCCGTACAATCCAGATGGCACCATGGTGGTGACCAAAGCTGAAGGCTCATGGATCTCCGATTCCGAGGGGAATCGGTTTCTTGACGCGATGGCAGGATTGTGGTGTGTGAATGTTGGATACGGCCGGGAGGAGCTGGCACAGGCAGCGTATGAGCAGCTGAAGGATGTCGCTTACTTCCCTTTGACCCAAAGCCATGTTCCCGCGATTAAATTGGCGGAAAAATTGAATGAGCTATTAGAAGATGATTATGTCATTTTCTTTTCGAACAGTGGATCTGAGGCGAATGAAACAGCCTTCAAGATTGCCAGGCAGTATCATCAGCAAAAGGGAGACCAGAACCGATATAAAATAGTTTCCCGATACCGCGCCTACCATGGGAATTCGATGGGGGCACTTGCAGCTACAGGCCAAGCTCAAAGAAAATATAAATATGAACCGCTCGCCCCTGGATTTGTACACGTCGCACCTCCAGATGCATATCGCGACGAAGATACTGGGAAAGAGGCACATGAACTGACTGCTGTCAAAGAGATTGACCGGGTAATGACCTGGGAATTAAGTGAAACGATCGCGGCGATGATCATGGAGCCAATCATAACAGGCGGCGGAATTCTCGTCCCTCATGATGACTATATGAAAGCAGCCAAGGAAGTTTGTGAAAAACACGGAGCGCTGCTGATTGTCGACGAAGTGATCTGTGGATTCGGTCGTACAGGAAAAGCATTCGGTTTCATGAATTATGGGGTTAAGCCGGACATCATCACCATGGCAAAAGGTATTACAAGTGCTTATTTGCCTTTGTCTGCCACTGCTGTAAAGCGTGAAATCTACGAAGCGTTCAAAGGCTCAGAGGAATATGACTATTTGCGCCACATTAACACGTTCGGAGGCAACCCGGCAGCCTGTGCACTGGCTTTGAAAAATATTGAAATCATGGAAAGAGAACAATTGTTTCAACGTTCGGCAGAGTTGGGGGACAAATTGAAAAGTGATTTGAAGGCACATCTGCAAGACCATCCGCTAGTCGGTGATATCAGGGGCAAAGGCTTGCTCGTCGGCATCGAATTGGTCAAGGATAAAAAGACGAAAGAACCGCTTGGGGTCGGAAAAGTGAATGAAATCATCAATTTCTGCAAAAAAGAGAAATTGATCATCGGAAAAAATGGGGCGACCGTTGCCGGTTATAACAATGTACTTACGCTATCCCCTCCATTGAATATTGAAATCGAAGACCTGGACTACATTGTCCAAACAATCAATCGAGCTTTTGAACAAGTTAAATAAGCGAGAGTATGCCTCTCGTCACAGACTGTAAATATACTCAAGGAATTTTGAGTGTGTTTACAGTCTTTTTAATAATTGGCTATGTTAAAGCTTGGGTTGATATATTGCCGTTTTCAGCTGTTGATTGGAGGGCAAGTCGAAGACTCCGGCGGGAAAATCGGGGTCGGTGATACTCCGGTGGCGATAGCCGGATGTTCGATTGAGTTCGGCACGTCCGGTGCCAACATCGAACGACCTCACTTCCTGTGAGGCCCGCAGAAAGCGAAGACTTGCACGAAAATCAACAGCTGGGTTTAACAGAGACTTATCATTAAGAATAGTTTTTTTATGGTGATACGACATTGCTGCTCTTGTTCTGCGTTAAGTTGATTGGAACAGAAGCCTTGCATTCCATCACTCTGAAGCGGGGAGTGTAGGATCATTATTAAAAATATCATATATAGAAGAAAGTACTAAAAAATGGAGAGTCAATAATGTAATGGAATAAAATAAATTTACATAGCCATAACTTTTTGAAGCATTCATTCGTTAAATGTATAGAGGTAAAAAGGAGTGATCACTTTGAATACCCATAAACACAATCAAGCACCATCCGGACTGCTTGAATTCTATCCAGCATTGAAGCGATATTGCAAATCGTTGACCAAAAATGCTTGGGACGCCGAGGATCTTGCCCAGGAAACAGTCTTAAAGGTATTTAAAAAATATATTGCAGGAGCTTCATCTCAACAATCCCTGATAACACAAGCGCTCTTGAACAAAGTGGCTAAAAATCAATGGATCGATCAACTGAAATCAAAAGAGGAACAAAAATGTGAATTGGTGAAAGAACCTTCCTATGAACCGTTTAAGCATATGGCAGACCTTCATTCTGCTATAGAAGATTTATTGAAGCATTTTACAGAACAGCAAGTACTGGCTTTTGTACTCAAGGAAGTTTTTCAACATAGCCAGCAAGAAATTTCTGCGTGGCTATCCATCTCGGAGGGTGCGGTGAAAGGGACGTTGTTTAGAATCCGCACAAGGCTGAGGACATCGAATTTGGAAAAGCTGAAAAAGGAAGATCCTTATTCCCAAGAATTATTGGAGATCATTTATGAAGCGGTCATTGAACAATCATCCGAAAAAATAATGAAATATATCACCTTAAATCCGGTATTGCGTCAGAAAGCTTATGATAAAGGAGTACCTGACTGTCCTAGTTGTTCAATGTCCGCTGCCTAATAAAAAGGAGCGAAAGACAAATGAATACCATTCCGTATGTAATTGAACAAACTAAGTCCGGTGAAAGATCGTACGATATTTACTCACGGTTGCTTAAGGACCGGATCATCATGATTGGGGATGAAATCAATGATTCATTGGCCGGCAGCGTCGTATCCCAATTGTTATTTTTGGCTGCTGATGATCCGGAAAAGGATATATCCATTTATATCAACAGCCCTGGAGGATCTACTTCTGCTGGGTTTGCCATATATGATACCATGCAGTTCATCAAGCCCGATGTACAGACGATTTGCATCGGGATGGCTGCTTCATTCGGTGCGATGCTTCTTCTTGCCGGTACAAAGGGAAAAAGATTTGCGCTCCCGAATAGTGAAATCATGATTCATCAACCGCTTGGCGGTGCAAGGGGGCAGGCTACCGAAATTGAAATTTCAGCGAAGAGAATCTTGAAATTGAAGGAGCATATTAATCGAATCATTTCCGATCGTACGGGCCAATCGGTGGAAAAAGTTGCTTTTGATACAGACCGTGATTACTTTATGTCGGCAATGGAGGCAAAGGAGTACGGCATCATTGATGAGATTATCACCTGCCATAAGTGACACAGTCGAATAGCACCGAAAATGGAGTATGAATTCAATGGAATTTGTACTCCGTTTTTTAATTTATTTTAATGGAAATCATGTGAAAAAATAGGTATATTTTATTATTTTTATAAAAATTTACATTGGCCTAACAATTTTGTGATAATTTTGATTTGATTGACAAACAAAGGAGTGATAAAAATGAAAGCAAGGAAATCTGGAATTATTTTATTGATTTTTGCATTATGCTTGCCATCTGTGTTCTCCAACTTCCCGACTGCATTTGCGGAGGGGCCGAATGATCCAGCACCGGAAATTCAGCCATCTGGGGCATCAAATGGCAAAAAAATCTTATTCGACAATACCCATGGACAAACTGCCGGCGCTGCAGACTGGGTCATTGATGGTGGGTTCTCTGATTTTGCCAATGCAATTGCTGGAAATGGGTATTATGTAAAAGAACTAAGAAAAAATACTCCAATCACTTATCAGGATCTACAGGACTATGATGTTCTGGTCATAGGGGAAGCCAATATTCCATACAAATCTTCGGAGCAGGATGCACTTCTTCAATATGTACAAAATGGCGGCAGCATTTTCTTTATTGCCGATCACTATAATGCTGACCGCAATAAGAACCGCTGGGACGCTTCGGAAGTATTTAATGGATATAGACGCGGAGCCTGGTCCGATCCAACAAAAGGAATGACATCCGAAGAAGCCGGTTCAGCAGCCATGCAGGGAGTGGCAAGTTCGGACTGGCTGTCGACCAATTTTGGCATCAGATTCAGATACAATGCTTTAGGCGATATCACAGCCAATGATATTGTCTCTCCAAGTCAATCATTCGGTATTACGAATGGTGTCTCCACCGTTGCCATGCATGCTGGTTCCACTCTAGCAATTACGGATGGCAACAAGGCAAAAGGAATTGTTTATTTGCCGCAAACCAGCACCAGCTGGAGTCATGCAGTAGATCAAGGTGTATATGACGGAGGAGGCAGACCCGAAGGTCCATTTGTTGCAATATCCAAAGTCGGCCTCGGTAAAGCGGCTTTCATCGGGGATTCTTCACCGGTTGAAGATTCATCGCCAAAATACAAACGTGAAGAAAATGGCCAAACTAAAACAACGTATGACGGGTTTCAAGAACAGAATGACGGAACTCTTTTAGAGAATATGATAGATTGGTTGTCACAACAAGAAAGTTACACAAGTCTTTCACAAGTAAGCGGCCTTCAATTGGATCAGCCGACAGCGCTTCTATCCATGGAAACGCCGCAAAATTCTACCGAGCCTCAGGCTGAACCATGGGCAGCCCCGGATGCCGGCTACAAATGGTACGATCCATCAACGTTTAAATCAGGTTCTTATGGATATATGGGTGGAGGAACCGGCGGCACAGGCAGTCCAACGGAAAATGTATTTATTTCTGAATATGTAGAAGGAAGCAGTCTGAACAAAGCGATAGAAATTTATAACGGAACAGCTTCTTCGCTTGATTTGTCTTCATATTCGCTTAAATTATCGAATGTAGCCAATCCAATTTCATTATCTGGAACGGTTGCGAGTGGTGATGTATATGTCGTCGCCAACAGCGGAGCAGCTCAAGCCGTTTTGGACAAAGCCGATTTATTGAGCAGCAGCCTATCTTTCAATGGTGATGATTCCGTCACACTTGAAAACAGTGGACAAACTGTAGATGTGGTAGGGAGTGCAGGCACATCTTTCGGTGCTGACCAGACGCTTGTTAGAAATAGTTCTGTCACAACGGGAACTACTGCATACTCAGCAAGTGAATGGACAAGCTACCCTGTCGATACATTCAGCTATTTGGGAAGTCATACAGGAAGTGTTGTGTCTGGCACGGAAGTGTTGAATGAAAATTTCGATACTGGATCAAAGGGTGCTTATTCCTCAGCGAACGTAACGCTTGGGAGCGGTTCATGGTATTTTGATAATGCATTGCTTGGCAATCTAAGCACTGATAAGAAAAATGGAGCCCAATCTGCCAGAGTGAAAGCAAGCGGAGCGATAACGATGAATTTTGATGTCAGCGGGGCAAAGTCCATTGAGGTATCACATGCCAACTTTGGCTCTGACACAGGTGCATCCTGGCAGGTGCAGATGTCTACCAATCAAGGCGGCACCTGGGTGAATGTCGTAAATTCGAATACGAGTTCTTCAGCTCTTTCGAAAACATCGGTCACTGTCAATCAAAGCGGACCTGTCAGGTTCAGGATTGTTGTAAGTGGAACCAGTGGAAGCCGCTTGAATTTTGATGATTTTAAAATACTCAATTAAACATTAGAAAAAAGACTGTCCAAATGTATCATTTGGACAGTCTTTTTTCTGTTATTTTTCGTTTTGAAGATTTTCTTTAGTACGTGGTCCTTTATCTGCTGCAAATTCAACCATTTCTTTGCTTTGATCCTTATCATGATATTTTGCATTATTGTTCCTTTGAGCGTTTGCATTCCCGCGCTTCGTTTTTCCCACTGCCTTCAGCTCCTTCCAGGCTCTGGTAACGGTTGATCAAAAAAAATCAACAGAAACTTCGGCTATATTTTTTCCTTATTATTAGAGATTGTGGGGGAATTATACCTTTAAACAATTGAAAAACTTCCCATCAGAAATATAAGGTTTGTTTGGAAAAGACTAGTCAGATTATGAAACGACAAAATTCTACTTGTTTTTAATAGTCATAATGATTAGAATCAATGTGTGCAGATTTTTGGTTTCAACATGTTTCTTCAATAGGAACAATGGGATAATAAATATTAAGCAGAACACTGAACATCCTAAGTTATTTTATATAGAAGCAGGTGTTATGATGGACTCAAGATACAACAAACGCAAAGAACGAAAAGGAAGAAAGAAAAAACGATATAGAATTCTTGCTGTCTTGCTGCTGTTGATTTTTTCTGTAGTAGGATATTCCGCCTATCAATATTACGAAGGAACGAAAATGGCCAAGGATGAGCCCACTACGTTGAAGAAAGATTATAAATTCAACGGAACTAAGGACGCTAACGGCAAAATCAATGTCTTACTTTTGGGGATCGACAGCCGGGGCGAACAAAAATCACGTTCTGACACAATGATCGTAGCCCAATATGATCCGAAAACAGAACAAACGAAAATGGTTTCATTAATGCGGGATATGTATGTGAAAATTCCCGGGTATCAAAACTATAAATTAAATACTGCCTTTTTCTTGGGTGGTCCAGAGCTATTGAGAAAAACGATCAAGGAAAACTTCGGCCTTGATATTCAATACTACATGATTGTCGATTTCAAAGGATTCGAAAAATCGATCGACACACTGGCTCCCGAGGGGATCGAAATCAATGTAGAAAAGGAAATGTCCCAGAATATCGGGGTGACTTTAAAACCAGGCGTTCAAAAATTGCATGGGAAGGAATTGCTCGGGTATGCCCGTTTCCGCCACGATGCACAAGGGGACTTTGGCCGGGTTGCGCGCCAACAGAAAGTTCTTGAAGCTGTAAAGGAGAAAGTATTAAGTGTCGGCGGTGTAGCAAAGCTCCCTAAAATGATCGGGGCTGTCCAGCCTTACTACGAAACAAACATGAGTAAGTGGAACGAAATCTCCCTATTGAAGGACGTTTTATTTAATAATGACAAAAAAATCAAAACCTTGACGGTACCTGTTGAAGGCTCTTATCAAAACGGATATTATAGCCACGCAGGTGCGGTTCTGGAAGTTGATTTTGACAAGAACCGTCAAGCCATCCAGGATTTCCTGAACGGTAAAAATCAAGATGGCAGCAGTGATTCAGAAAACAGCAGTGACAACCAATAAAACTTGAGGCTGAGACAAAAGAGTTTTAATAGAAGAAAAACCCGAACTATAATCCGAAATGTTTCCTTATATTTCGGATTCGTTCGGGCTTTTCATGTTTAAGAATGTTTGTAGATTTTAGCTTATTCCAGCTGTTGATTGGAGTGCAAGACAAAGACTCCGGCCCCCCGTGGAAAGCGAAGTCTTGCGCGGAAATCAACAGCGGCGTAATAGAAACTAAAAACATGTTTTAGATATTGTTTGTCTCTAGAGTAAAGTGAATAAGTTGTGTCCCCGTGTCTTTTGTATGGCTGCGAAATCGATGTGAATTCGAAAGCAGCTATAAATTGTTTACAGTAATTAGTTGTTTTTAATCTGTGTAAAAAGGGAATAACTCACTTATGAGAGTCATTGAAGGGAGAAAAAGGCGATGAGTGAGGGGTTATTGACCAAAAATATCAAAGAACATGAGATAACGGCTCGACCGTGGATCAAAAGGTTTGCAAGACTTGGTTATTTTGCGAAAGGGTTTGTTTACATTCTTATTGGAGTCCTCTCCATGCTGGCAGCATTTGGAGT
Source organism: Falsibacillus albus (assembly GCF_003668575.1). Taxonomy (NCBI): domain Bacteria; kingdom Bacillati; phylum Bacillota; class Bacilli; order Caryophanales; family Bacillaceae; genus Falsibacillus; species Falsibacillus albus. The sequence goes on from NZ_RCVZ01000006.1 coordinate 190,294, forward strand.
CGGTGGAGGCACAAAAGACGCAACCGGGGCATTCGCGGCAGTGGCCAGTGAGCCTTATGGGGAAATATTGCTGTGGGTTATAGCGGCGGGGCTGGCAGGATATGTTTCCTGGCGCTTTATCCAAATAATTTTCGATCCTGAAGAAAAAGGGTTTGATATGAAAGGGATATTAATAAAGCTGGGCTACCTGATCAGCGGGATCATTTATTCTGGTTTGATCTTCAAAGCAGTTAAAATCGCCCTCCATAGCAGTTCCGGTAATTCCGGGGGCTCGAAAAAGACCATGCTGGCAAAGGTGATGGCAGAACCATTTGGGCAGTGGGCAGTGGGACTTGTTGGAATTGGAATCATCATTTTCGGTATTTATGAATTTTATTATGCTTTTAAAGGAAAATTTGCAGAGAAATTTAAAAAGCATAAAATGAATAAACATGAATGGGAATTGGGGATCAAATCCGGTAAAATCGGGCTGTCTGCCAGGGGAGTCGTTTTTTGCATCATTGGCTATTTTGTGACAATGACTGCATACACAGCAAAACCAAGTGATTCGATCTCAATGGACGGTGCCCTTTTAAAAATCGCCCAACAGCCTTTCGGACAATGGATGTTGGCGATCGTAGCCATTGGACTAAGCCTTTATGGGGTTTTTCAAATCGTAAAGGGGAAAAATCGATATATGCAAGTAATATCTTAAAAATGAGGGGAGCATATAAGGCTCCTCTTTACTATGCTCCGAAGAAAATATTTTAAATTTATGAAACCTTATTTTGTGATGTTCGTACATAATAGTAACAGCCCAGCTATCAGCTTTCTTTCAATTCACTCGGTTATTATCCTAAAGAAGTTGTTTTTTTAAAAAGTTAAAAAAATATTTAATTTTAAGATGTTGATTGGAGAGCGGATGGTGCGAAGACTCTGAGGATTCAGTGCAACGCCCCTTGGAATGCCGGCATCCTGCAGTGGAAATCATCCTTAAACAACATTTGAATAAAAGAAGCAACTTTTACGAAAACAACTATTCACAAAAATTGTCAGAATTGATATAAATCTTTTTAAAAGATTTTGATAGTATGGTAACATTTTAGTATGAATTCACTATTTTTAGATAGAAAGAAGGAGTGAAAGTATGGCGATTTCATTACAAAAGGGGCAAAAGATCGATCTGACAAAAGGTAAACCCGGCCTCTCAAAAATTTTAGTTGGATTGGGCTGGGACCCCGTGAAAAAAAGTTCAGGATTCTTAGGAGGTTTATTTGGAGGCGGAAATAGCAATATTGATTGTGATGCGTCTGTTTTGATGCTGGACGAGAAGGAACGCTTGGAAGATGTCGTCTATTTCGGAAAAAAAGTAAGTACTTGTCAAAGTATTAAACACTCTGGGGATAATATTACAGGAGAAGGCGAAGGTGACGATGAGCAAGTTTTCATCGATCTCAACAAAGTTCCGGGCAACGTACATAAACTTGTTTTCGTCGTGAATATTTATCAGGCGGTCCAAAGGCGCCAAGATTTCGGAATGATCCAAAATGCCTTCATCAGAATTGTGGATTCATCGGCAAATGCCGAGTTGATCCATTATAATTTATCTGACAACTATTCCGGCAAGACTGCGCTGTTCCCAGGCGAAATTTATCGCCATAACGGAGAATGGAAATTTTCTGCAGTGGGTGAAGGCACCAATGATACAGGCATCGACAAAATTGCAAACAAATATCGCTGATTAATTCAAACTACTTGAAGGAGTGGCTAAAATGGCAATTAATTTATCAAAAGGACAAAAGGTAGATTTAACAAAAACAAATCCAGGATTATCAAAAATCGTCGTCGGTCTGGGATGGGATACGAACAAATATGACGGTGGAAACGATTTTGACCTCGATTCTTCTGTTTTCCTATTGAATGGTCAAGGAAAATGTTCAGCAGAAACTGATTTCATTTTCTATAATAATACAACTGGAGCCAATGGTGCAGTGGTTCACGGAGGCGATAACCGCACGGGGGAAGGCGAAGGTGATGACGAACGCGTGCGTGTAGATCTCAACAACGTCCCCGCTTCCATTGAAAAAATCGCATTTACGATCACCATCCATGAAGCAGAACAACGCGGGCAAAACTTTGGGCAGGTTTCCAATTCATTCGTTCGCATTGTAAATGAACAATCAAATGAAGAATTGATCCGCTACGATCTTGGAGAAGATTTCTCAATCGAAACGGCCGTTGTCGTCGGTGAACTATACCGCCATAATGGAGAATGGAAATTCAACGCCATCGGAAGCGGATACCAAGGCGGTCTTGCATCGCTTGTCAAAGACTTTGGATTGGATGTTTAAAGGTCAAACAATGGACAAAGGCTCCTGCAGCTGAAATCAATCACATTTTATTATGGTTAAAAAGGCTGTTTTTGTAAAGGTGTTGTCAATCCTAGTGACGATACTAACGTAAGGCGATATTAAGTCTTGGTTTTCACATTAGCCTGTTTCCAGCTGTTGATTGAGTGCAAGTCGTAGACTCCGAAGGGAAAAGCGGCGTCAGCGAGACCCCGGAGGCGCTAGCCGAGGAGGGATCAGGCGGATGTTCGATTAAGTTCGGCACATCCGGTGCCAATCGAACGACCTCACTTCGTGTGTGGCCCGAGGAAAGCGAAGACTTGCACGGAAGTCAACAGCGGCATTTAACTAAACCTTACGTAAAAATAGCTATTTTGTTTGTTGAAATAAAGTTTACCAGCTCTTTTCTTCCTATATAATATATTTTGAGAGAATAGAGCCTTAAAAAACCACTAAGGATTTCGAAAGAGCTAAAAGATAATATGTAAAGAACGGAATGGAGTGATTGTATGTCATCAATATCATTATCTAAAGGGCAGCGAATTGATCTGACCAAGACAAATCCAGGCTTGACGAAAGTCATCATCGGTCTTGGCTGGGATACAAACAAATATTCAGGCGGACAGGATTTTGACCTGGATGCATCAGCTTTCTTGGCTACATCTGAAGGGAAAGTTATTAATGACAACGAGTTTATTTTTTATAACAATTTAAAAAGTCCCGATGGGGCAGTTGAGCACACCGGAGATAATCGTACGGGTGAAGGTGAGGGAGACGATGAACAGCTGATCGTTGACTTCAGCAAGGTTTCAAGGCATATCGAGAAAATTGGAATCACTGTGACCATTCACGATGCCGAAGCCCGTTCACAAAACTTCGGGCAGGTGTCCAATGCATTTGTCCGTGTATTGGATGCATCTACGAATGAAGAGGTACTGCGCTACGATTTAGGCGAAGATTTTTCCATTGAAACAGCTGTAGTTGTATGCGAACTTTACAAACACAGCGGTGATTGGAAATTCAATGCCATCGGCAGCGGTTTCCAAGGCGGTCTGGCGGCATTATGCCGTAATTATGGCTTGGATGTTTGATTTTATGGCAAAAAGGGGCTTCATATACCCTTTTTGCCGCTCTAGATGACAGAATATTCCGTCATTTAAGGACCAACAAAATTGGAGTAAAGGGGAAAAGAAATGGCAGATTTCTTTCATGGGCTCATACAAAATTATGCATCATTCTTTTCTTTGGAAACGTTTGAACATGTTTTGACGGACCCTGCGAGTTGGGGGATCATTGGTACATTGGTCATATTAGAAGGGCTGTTGTCAGCGGATAATGCACTTGTGCTGGCTGTGCTGGTCAGGCACCTTCCTGCAAAACAGCAGAAGAAAGCCCTTTTTTATGGGATTATCGGTGCATATATTTTTCGTTTTTTAGCTATTGGCTTGGGCGTATTCTTAATAAAAATCACTTGGATTAAAATTCTTGGCGGTCTGTATTTGTTGTATTTATCACTTTCCCATTTCCTGAAAAAAGAAGAAGACGATGGGGAAGTAACAGCGAAACAAATGGGCTTTTGGAGAACGGTGCTTACGGTGGAGCTTATGGATATTGCCTTTAGCATTGATAGCGTCATCGCTGCATTTGGGGTGTCCGATCAACTATGGGTATTGCTGCTTGGGGGCATGCTCGGCGTTTTGATGATGAGGGGAGTAGCTCAGATTTTCCTTGCTTTGATCGAACGTGTCCCTGAATTTGAAGCCACCGCCTTTATTCTGATTGCTGTCATCGGGGTGAAAATGATTGCCGCCTCTTTTGGGTTCCACATGGAGGAAATCTTATTCTTCGGAATTTTGGTGGCCATCTTCTTAGGAACATTTCTGGTTCATTTGTGGAAGAAAAGGACGAAGGAATCTGAAGCAGGTAAATAAGAGTTTACTGAGGGAAGGATTCAATGATGATCTTTCTCTCTTTTTCTACTTTATGAACATATTATCAAAAGGGTATTCGTTAAGGAGGCAAGTCGTTTGCAGCATTTTTCTTATTTGACTAAAGATGAAAAAGAGGAAATGTTTTATCATAGCCCGATTGAATTTTCCAAACATTCGCCTTTGGAAATCTTAGCCTATAGTTTAGGCGCTACTCTTTATATGCCGGGAAATAGGAGGCAAATTTCGGATGATCTACTTTCGGGGAAATTCATTAAAGGAAAGCATGAAGGTCTTACTTCCATCGTTTTGTGCTTAGAGGATTCGATAGGTGATGATGAGTTGGAAAACGCGGAATGGAACATCGTCCATCAATTGCAAAGGGTGCATAAGGCAATAAACGCCGGTGTATCCATGGAACAAGATCTTCCGATGGTATTCATTAGGGTAAGGACTCCGCGGCAAATGTTTCTAATCGTTGAACGTCTTGGAGAAGCCGTTGAATTGATATGTGGATTCGTTTTTCCGAAATTCTCGCCAGAAAATGGCGAATTGTATTTAACAACACTAAGGGATCTCAATGAAAGAGAAGGGGTTTGCTTGTATGGCATGCCCATTTTGGAGTCTGCCTCGGTGATCTACAGGGAACAAAGGGATATCACTCTAATGAATCTCAAAGCACTCTTGGACAAGTATCATGACTTGATTTTGAATATTAGAATAGGCGGTACGGATTTCTCAGGGTTATTTGGCCTTAGAAGAAACAGGGACACAACCATTTACGATATTCTTGTTATCAGGGATTGCATATCTGACATCATCAACTTATTCGGCCGCTCTGAGTCAGATTATGTCATCTCCGGCCCTGTATGGGAATATTTCAATGGAAGCCAGCGAATTTTAAAGCCCCAGATTCGTCAAACGCCATTTGAACAGGCCTTTGGAAGAACCGGGACAAAATTAAGGTCACAAATCATCAACCGTGATGAAGATGGCCTCATCCGAGAAGTCCTGTTGGATAAATCAAACGGGCTGGTTGGAAAAACCATCATACATCCATCTCACATCAAAATTGTCCAGGCATTGAATGTAATTACCCTCGAAGAGCATATGGATGCATGTTCGATAATGGAGCATGAAGTCTTTACAAACGGAGTCATCAAAAGTCAATTTTCCAATAAAATGAACGAAATAAAACCACATTTAAACTGGGCAAGGAAAATCTTGCTGAAATCTAAAATTTATGGGGTGTTAAAGGATGGGCAATCATTCATCGATCTCCTTGGAGATAAGAAAGAACAAGACTTATTCTATTGACGTCATTGATGGATTAAGAGTCAAGATAAATATTGATCGAAACCCGTATCAAATTCCGTTGGACTCATTGTTTGAAATGGCTGCCAGAATCAATAAAAAAAGAGGATTCCTGTTTGTCAGCAAGCTGTTGGGAAAGCATATTCCTGTAAATCCAAGGTTGGCCCTCCTGACTGGGGGACTGCTGGCCAGCAGATTCATGGAAAAGAATTCTTCCCGGCTTCATCCATTATTGGGTGAAATGCTGGAAGCACTAAAAAGGGGAAGGTGCGTTGATCATCTTTTCGGTGAAATCACCAGCCATACATATGAACTGAAGCAAAGGACTCTATTCATTGGATTTGCTGAAACAGCCACTGCCCTTGGCCATGCGATGTTCAATAGCTTTGAAAATAGCGATTTTTTTCATACTACACGCGAGGATCTCACGGACCATATATCCGTCATCGACTTTGAAGAAGAACACTCGCATGCGACCTCTCATCGATGCTACATTCCAAAACACTTGATTGATAATCATCATCCGATCGTGTTGGTCGATGATGAATTAACAACAGGAAAGACAGCTTTGAATATTATTGAATCAATTCATCGATCATTTCCAAGGAAGCAGTATCATATCGTTTCCATTCTGGATTGGCGCTCGGAAGAAGACCGTCGGCATTTCAAGGAACTTGAGAAGAAATTGAATATACAGATCAATGAAATATCCCTGGTGGAAGGGACCATTGAAGTTGAAGGCTCACCTGAAAGCGGTTTATTGCGTGATGATAGGGACCAATCCAAAATAATGGAGAGTTCGGTTCAATTTCATGATTTCTCGAAAAGCGTTGAGACCGATCTTATTGTCAAAGCTGTTTCGAGGAATGAAAGAGAGTATACGACTTATTTAACTTTGACAGGGAGATTCGGTTTTCGTGATTTCGAAAAGGATAAAATGGATCGCTTCATTCAAAAAATGGCTAAGTCTCTAAGCGATGAAATGTCGGGAGATAAAGCACTTTGTCTCGGAACAGGGGAATTTATGTATGTACCGATGAGGATTGCTGCAGAAATGGGAGAAGGGGTCAATTTTCAGTCGACAACAAGGAGCCCCATCTTTCATCATGACGCACCGGGGTATGGGGCTAAACAAAAATATTCTTTCGAAAGCCCGGAACATCCAGGTGTAAGGAACTTTTTTTATAATGTCATACCCGGTCAATATGAGGAAGTCTTCATCTTTTTTGAAAAGAATATCGAGCGTGAAAAGCTAAATCCTTTGCTTTCCCATTGTCATCGATTATTCAAAACGATCCATATTGTTACGTTTGGAGGATAAACATATTCTTTGAAGCAGGTGTTGAAATGATGTGTCTGATCAAAAGCAGTTATACACGCAATGATGTCATTATGCTACTTAAAGATCTAAGCAATGTTCCTTTGGAAGGGGAGACTCTTGAGAGGGAAAAACGAATTCAGTCTGGTCAGCATTATTCAGAAACACTCCCTTCAGAAAAACTGCCCTCACCGGGTTATCTGGATCTGTTTCGACGGTCGCTGGATCGTGAGGCGCGTGATTTGGCCACTTTGACAGGGCTTGTCTCAGAACTTATAGTGAATGAAAAAGGCACGGACTTGATTCTTGTATCGCTTGCACGCGCCGGCACCCCGATCGGTATTTTGATCAAACGGTATTTGAAGTATAGATACCAACTGGATATCCCCCATTATAGCGTCTCCATCATCAGGGGAGCGGGTTTGGATGGGAATGCGATCAAGTATATACGAAAACATCATCGAAATAGCAGCATTCAATTTATTGACGGATGGACAGGCAAAGGGTCCATTCAAAAAGAACTGACGAAATCTGTGAAAAGTCTTAATGAACAATTCGGTTTTCAATTGGATGATCAGCTTGCTGTTTTGGCAGACCCTGCTGATTGTGCGTCGTTGTATGGTACAAAAAATGATATCTTTATCCCGAGTGCCTGTCTGAACTCGACTGTGTCTGGACTGATCAGCAGGACCGTGTTGAATCGATTATATATTGAACAAGATGATTTTCATGGAGCTAAATATTATCAGGAATGGGAAGAGGATGACGTTTCGAGGGAATTTGTTGAAGTGGTTTGCTCTCAATTTCCAGCTGTTAGCAATGATGTCCAAACCTGTTTAATCTCAAAGGGATATAAAATACAGCCTCCTTTGTGGAGAGGAATGAAAGATATCGAAGTGATAAAACATTATTTCAATATTCAAAACGCTCATTTCATCAAACCGGGAATAGGGGAAACGACAAGGGTTCTGTTAAGAAGGCATCCTTGGAAAGTGCTGATGAAAGATATTCATGATCCCAATCTTGAGCATATACGAATGCTTGCCAAGGAAAAGGATGTCCCGATTGAACCATTTGCGGATATGGAATATAAATGCTGCGGGATCATCAAGCCAATGCAGGCGGAGAAGTGAATTAACCTGTGCGCTTCTGGTCTTCATTTGGTAAAATAGTAGTATCCTTAACTCAGTTTTGCCTGCTGGAGCCATGGTTGCGAAATATGAAATATACAAAGACGTAGAGTATTGAAAATACAAGGAATCCAGCTTCGAAAATATGTGAAAACTTATACGAAGTGTTCGAAGAAATAAAGAGCGACAGAAGTAAATCGAGCAGAAGAATGTCAAATAACATAAAGAAAGATGAAGTGGAAACAAGCTCATATTGTTTCACAGCTTGATAAAATCGAATGTTTTTTAATTTCCGCACATGGACCCTCATGAGGCGAATCACCTTTTTCATTTGAATGTCAGCATTAGTATGCTGCGGAGCAATTTATTATATGCTCATGGATGAAATGGGTGAATTTAGATGGAAAAGAGTAAAATTAAGTCATGGAAGGAGTTGATCAATACATGAATGATCCTATAACACCATTTCCACTCTCCTTTACAGTAAATGATTGGTTCCAAATGCTGAAAAAACCACTGACTCAGCGTGAGGGGTATAAGCAGGATGAAGGAAGCATCTCTTTTGGCCAGGTGGCCGGACGGTTGCTGGGAACGCATCTCTCTGAGGATGAATATTTTGAAGAGCTTTATGATGCGGTCCACAATGAGCAAGTATCCATCCACCTTTTGCAGGAAGAACTTGATAAATCGATTGAGACGGAACGGTTTCAAGCCATCCAAAAGATTCTTATGATTCATCAGGAAGAAAGGGGGCTGTCCGTAAACCGCCTCATTGCTTTTCTGGATGGGGAAAAGTTGATTCCACAATCTGAGAATCGCCAATTATATTTTCATTTTCGGACAGCATTCACCAAGTTGCTGAATACTTACCAACATAAACATAAAGAAGGGCTGATGGATCCTGGGTTTAGAAGGGTCATGGTCGACATGGTCAAATGGCTTTGGAACCATTTGGATCATTGGGTTCAAGACTCTGATTTCCTCATAAATCCACCTAAAGTTCTCTGGTATGGAGATGCAACAGAAAGTGAGCGTTATTTTCTTTATTACCTAATTTTAGCAGGGTGCGACGTATTAATTTTTCATCCGGAAGGGAAGGACATCCTCCTCGAATTAGACGATGACCAGCAGGTATCCAAAGTTCTTTCATATCCTTCAAAAACTCAGCTTACTCCTTTTCCTAAAACCAGGCCGGTAAGGAAATCGACGGTTGCTTTCAGGGCGTCTCAGGAAATTGACAAGGTGCTGCACTCGGACGAATCCATGCTTTATAAACCATGGCAATTCCGCAATTATGAACCTATGTCCATAACACTGAAGACGACCTATGACGAATTATTTATTCTGATGAAGGAAAGATCATTCATCCGTCCAAACTTTGAAGTCAAAGGAAATAAAGTGCGAATCCCGGTCTTGTTTGCCAAGGTCCAGGGAGTATCGAAAAACAGGAAGCAATATTGGGATCGCGTCCAGGATTTAACCGATCGGGAAAATGCCCTTACAGTGAGACGCTTCCCGTTTACGAAAGAAATAAATTCGAACTTATTATTCCATTATAAAAATGCTTTGGATTCCCAAGGAGTGCTTCAGCCGGAACAAATTATCCAGAGCAACTGGTGGAAGTATAAGGAACTGCCAAATGGATTGCAATTGGGCATTGCTGCTGCTGTATCACGCTACTGCGCATCTCCAAGGCTAAAAGCTCTTCAGCATGAAACGAATGAACAACTGCAGCTTTTCCTATTTACTCAAGCCATGGGCATTCCAGCAGAAATATTAAAGCTTCTTCAAAAATTTGACTATGCACAGGATGTACCGAAGCTTATTCTGTATAATACTGAAGAAAATGGCAAAATGACAAGATCCGATGCGGCACTGATTGCATTATTGAATGAAATCGGCCTGGACATCGTTATTTTTAACCCCCCTGGCCAAAACGATATAGAGTTGTTTATGGACGAAAAATATTACGATACCCATTGGTTGGAAGATGTGAGCTTCGGTGAAGAATTTAAAGAGGCCTCTGTATTCAAAAAATTGATGAAAAAAATTTTTTAATGAAGGAGTTTTAAGTTATGTCTAATCTTACATCCGTTCAAGATGTCAATCAGCTTCAAACGTTGAACCTCGACCAGAAAGAAGAAGTCATGCAAAGCGGTGCACAGCAATTAAAGGAAAAATTAAAAAAAGAACCGGAAGTGGCTCAGATTGCCAATAATATTGACCATAAAAATCAAATTGCCCTATTGGAATTCGGGAAGGAAACAGCCAATGAAATATCAGCCTTCTCCGGGCGTGTGTTGAATTCCATTAAATCAAGCAGCATGGAAGAGTCCAGTCAATTGCTGAAACAGCTTGGAAAGATCATGGACAAGTTCGACAGCAAAGACTTTGTGGAAGACAAGGGATTCATCTCAAAGATTTTTAAGCGCGGCCAAAAAATGATTGAAAAGTTATTTGCAAAGTACCAAACGATGGGATCGGAAATCGATAAGGTGTATGTGGAAATAACAAAATATGAATCAGAAATGAAAAGCTCAACCCAAACTTTGGAGCAGTTATACGAACAGAACTTCCAATATTATTTGGAGCTTGAAAAATACATCGTGGCAGGAGAATTGAAATTGGAGGAGTTGAAAAAACGCCTTCCCGAATTGGAGGGCAAAGTCCAAAACGGTGATCAGCTTGCCGGGATGGAATTGGATTCACTCAAAAATGCAGTGGAGCTTCTGGATCAGCGTGTTTATGACCTAGAAATGGCCAAACAGGTTTCATTCCAATCTGCACCACAAATTCGGATGCTGCAGCGTGGAAATACAAAGCTGATCGGAAAGATCAATTCTGCTTTCGTCACAACGATCCCAATTTTTAAAAACAGCCTCATTAATGCAATTGCGGCAAAGAGGCAGAATCTTGTAGCTCAATCCATGAATGAACTTGATAAAAGAACAAATGAAATGCTGCTGAGAAATGCCCAGAATATTTCACAACAAAGTGTGGATATTGCAAGAATGGCTGGAAGGCCGAGCATCAAGCTGGAAACCATGGAAGAAACATGGAACATCATCGTAAAAGGAATGGAAGAAACAAAAGCCATCGAAGAAGAGAACAAGCGCCTGCGTGAAGAAGGCCGTACAAGGCTTGCCCAGCTGCAGGACAACTATGAAAAAATGAAAACTAAGCAATAAAGGAAAAAGGCTGTTTTCTCAAATGTTGCTGTTTTAATAGTCTACCTATAAAATGATTCAACATTTGCTGTTGATTGGAGCGGAAGGTGCGGGACCCCGCAGCGAAAATCAACCTCGGACAGCCTTTTATGAATAACCAACAAACTGTACTGATAGCGTATCAAAAAAGAAAGGGACTCGATTCCCTTTCTTTTTTGATACGTCCACATTCGAATATAGTATTAGACTGAATCCTTTCCTTAAATGCCTTTCTTATCTCCGAAATATTCTTCAAGTGTCAAACCTTTGGCATGAATGATGTTTGCCAGTTCAATACCTACGTATCGATAGTGCCATGGCTCATATTCATATTTTGTGATGGCTTCCTTTCTTTTTGGGTAACGCATGATAAATCCATACTCGTACGCATGCTGCTGCAGCCATTTTCCCTCATTTGTACTTTCAAACCGTTCTCCCAAGCTGTAGTTCATACTTTTTGAAGTGATATCCATTGTCAATCCAGTCTGATGTTCGCTCGTTCCAGGACGCGCTACAGCAATCTCGGCTTTTTTAAGACCAACTTGTTTAACTTCACGATTGAATAAATAGGCTTGCGTCTGATAAGAACGGAATCCGGATGCTGCTATCAAAACAATGCCGTCTTTTTTGGCACCATTGAACATTTTCTCCAACGCAGCCGCAGCCGATTTACGAAGTAATCCCTTTTCAAGTTTTTGGCTGCCGAATGAAAAGGCGACATTCGGTCGGACCAAATCTGCAGGGCGATAGTTTTTTGGAAGTGCAATCGATTTATTCACCATTACTTGGAGGGCAGCTGGGTCAGCCACTGTAGGGAGTCCCTTTTGTTGACTGGATGCTTTGCTGTCAGAAGAATCATCCTTTTGTTGAGATGTATTTTGCTTTTTATCACCTGATTGACTTTGTGGCGGTTTTGGAGATTGATTTTGATCTTCAGGCTGTTTTTCAGGTTCTTTGGATTCCTTTTCCTTGCTTTGCTGAGTCTGTTTGTGGGCATCTGCCGTGGAATTCTCATTGCTTGGTGGTATTTCAGTTTTTTCTTGTTGCTGCGGCTCGCTGTTATCTGAGTTTTGGATCAACGCATCGGTGTTGTCCTTTGGAGAAGTGTGTTTATGTAATTCGACCCCACAGCCTGAGAGCAGTAAGAGAGTCACTGAGATCATCGTATGTGTTTTTTTCATTTCGTATCATTCTCCTAAAATAAATTATCCTGATCTTCAAATTATTAGGCTCTTTTCTCGTGTTTTGTTGCTTTAGCTAAGTAGGATTGTTTAAGCAAAGTTTCAACTTCAAAATAGCGTATGGGAAACTTTATTTCAACGAAACTAAATAGCTATTTTATGTTGAAATCGGCATTAGGATTTTAAAAATAAACTATACAAAAACAGTCTTTTGATAAAAATTCATCATAAGGTGTTGATTGGAGCGAAAGTGCTAGACTCCGGAGGGACCAGCGTGCCATGTGAGACCCCGCAGCGGAAATCAAACTTACAAAACCTATGATTAATTGCAACAAACATTACGAAAATAGCTATTATTAAGACAGCCTAAAAGCGGCCTTGACTTCAAATGAAAGCGCGGTGGGCTGGTTCTGAAATTTTTCAGAAATCCATAATATGTATGGATCGATATTTCTATTGTAACAAAGCTGATACGCCAAAAGGGTGGGGATTTCGATGGAATCGATCCATTCTATTTTAAAATACCTTTCTGAAACGGGGAAAAAGTCTGTACTTGCTACAATCATCGATGTTGATGGATCAGCTTATTTAAAAGAAGGAAGCTTGCAGTTATTTTCCGAGGATGAAAAGCAGATCGGGATGATTTCTGCAGGATGTTTGGAACAGGATATAGCTGCCAGGGCAAAAGAGATGATGTTGAATGGCCAAATGCAACAAACGATTGAATATGATTTGTCTGACGAGGAAGAAAGCGGATGGGGAAGAGGTGCAGGGTGCAACGGAACCTTACTTGTGTCACTGGAATTAGTCAATGAGCGATTAAGGGATGAATTAATGGTACTGCAAAAAGATTTGGCCAATGGACATTCGGTGATGCATACCAAATGTTTTTCTATAAATCACGAACTGAAGGAATATTCTTTCGACATCGTTTCTGATGATGCGATGATACAAAGTCATTTATTGAAAAAAACTGGTTTTGATTCATCTTCTTATATCTATCGTCAAATATTCCATCCAAAACCAAGATTGATATTATTTGGGGGAGGAAGGGATGCTGAGCCATTGTGTGCACTTGCTTCAGCGTGCGGTTTCTCTATTTGGATAGTGGATTGGAGGCCGGCAAGGCTGGTTCGATCAAATTTCCCGGCAGCAAATCGATTGCTTGAACTCCTGCCAGAACAAATACCAGGGAATATTTGCTTTAAGGAAAGTGATTATGTTGTCATCATGACCCATTTTTATAGATTCGATCAGCAAGTCATCAATCATGCTTTGGGAGCTGGTGTAAAGTATGTGGGGATACTAGGATCAAGGGACCGCACTCAAAAACTATTAGAAGGAAGGGAAATACCAAAGAACCTATATGCTCCTATAGGATTAAAAATCGGTGCTAAAGGTCCGGCTGAAATTGCAATCAGCATCATGGGGGAAATAATCGATGTATCTAGGAGAAAAGGAGAAAGGAGAGAGGCGGAAAATGGGAAAGATGATTGGAGTGCTCCTGGGGGCAGGAAAGAGCAGCAGGATGGGCAAAAACAAGCTGGCGATGAAGCTTAAGCATGGTCCCGTCGGTCATTATGCCTTACGGTCAGCCTTGATGTCGAATTTGGATCATATCATCTTTGTCGGTTCTGATGTTATACTCCCTTCATGGGTCTCGGGTGATTTGAAGAATGCCTTTCTGCAATCGCTTTGGTCCTATCATTATTCTCCTGAGTCATGTGTAGGCATGTCCCATTCCTTGAGAGAAGGCGTGAGATTCGCAGAAGCACTAGAGGCCACTGCAATGATGGTCATTTTGGCTGATCAACCATTCCAATCGGCAATGCTCCTCAATCGAATGATCATAACTTTCAACAAACGGCTTCCTCCTTTTCTCGGAACATCCATTCATTCTGCCACAATCCCTCCTGTAATTATTTCCGGTAAACTTTTTTCAGAGCTTCATAAGCTTCAAGGTGATCACGGGGCAAGGTTCTTACTTGAAAAATATAAAGATTCTTACAGCATCATGGAGGTTCATGATCCATTTTATAATTTTGACATTGACACGAGAGATGATTTTGAAATGGCTGGGAGAATTGAGGCTGCCATGGAGAAAGAGAATAGTAAAAAGAGGGGAGCTGATGGACTTGAGCATCTTGGGGAAGAGCGTCGTTCGAAAGGAGGCATATGAGAAGGTTACAGGAAAGGCCATGTATACAAATGATTTTCACCACAGTAATTTGCTGCATGCAAAGCTATTATTGAGCAAGTATGCCCATGCAAAAATCATTTATATCAAAGTATCAAAAGCATGGGAGGTTCCTGGAGTAAAGGCGATTGTACTAGGACACGACCTTCCTTTGACAGGGGAGGAAATAAGAGATCGTCCGCCGCTGGCAAAGGATAAAGTTAGATATTTTGGCGAACCAGTAGCTATGGTTGTGGCTGCCACTCCAATGGCAGCCAAAAGGGCAGCGGATCTGATCGAAGTGGAATACGATCTTCTTCCTGTAGTCAACTCTCCAACGGAAGCACTTGTCCCTACTGCCCCGCTTGTACATGAAAAACTAGAAACCTATTATAAAGATGAATTTGTTTATCCGATCCCTGGAACGAATATCGCTAATTCGGTAAAAATCCGTAAAGGAAACATGGTGAACGGATGGGAAAAGTGTTCATTCATCGTCGAGGAAGCCTTTTCTTTTGCACCATCTGATCATGCGGCCATGGAAACCAGATGCGCCGTATGCGAAATTACGCTTGATGGGAAGGTCAAAATGATGACATCGTCCCAAGCCCCATACATGGTGAAGAGATTGATTGCAGACTATTTTTCCGTTGATATGGGACTTATTATCGTTGAAACCCCTTTTGTTGGGGGCGGTTATGGAGGTAAGGCTTCGGTACAGCTGGAATTATTGGCTTACCTTGCGTCAAGGGCAGCTGGCGGAAGAAAAGTGAAGATTTGGAATACACGGGAAGAAGACCTGATTACTTCGCCTTGCCATATCGGCCTTGATGCAAAGATAAGAATCGGCTGCAATTCAGATGGTCTGATAGAAGCGGCAGATATATTATATCTATTCGATGGTGGAGCATACTCAGATAAAGCTGCGGATTTAGCAAGGGCGGCAGCGGTCGATTGCACAGGCCCCTATTGTATCGAGAATATCAAGTGTGATTCTCTCTGCATCTATACAAATCACCCTTACGCAGCACCATATCGCGGGTTCAGCCATGCTGAACTTTTATTTGCGTTCGAAAGGACCATGGATGAGCTGGCCAAAAAGATGGGTATGGATCCTTTACATTTCAGGGAGATCAATGCCATCCGACCAGGAGATGCCACTCCTACACAAGTGAAGCTAAATAAAAGTAATATCGGAAACCTGCCTGCTTGTATCGAAAAACTGAAAAAATTGATGGAGTGGGAGAAGGGATTGATCGAACAAATCGATGATAATACGATCCGTGCAAAAGGGGTCAGCTGTGTTTGGAAGACATCCACAATCGATCCGGATTCAAGTTCGAACGTCATTTTAACTTTCAATCCAGATGGCAGCATCAACATCATATCCGGGATCATCGAGATCGGAACGGGTACGAAAACGATACTCGCCCAGTTATTGGCTGAAAAATTAAAGATGGACATCGATCAGATCCATGTGCAGATGGAAATCAACACACAATCAACTCCTGAGCATTGGAAGACAGTTGCCAGCAGGGGAGTATTCATGGCAGGAAATGCACTTTTGAGAGCTGCGGACGATGTCATTGATCAGTTGAAAAATATAGCATCATGTATTTTAAGGGTATCTGCCTACGATTTGGAAGTCGGTTATGGTGAGGTGTACCTAAGGGATGATCCCAATAAGAATTTATTAATAAAAGATATTGCGTACGGGTATGAATTTCCGAATGGGAATTCAATCGGAGGACAGATTATCGGCCGTGGAAATTACATCCTTAGGAGAATGACCCATATGGATCCCGAAACAGGAGCAGGTCAGCTTGGTCCAGAATGGATAGTCGGTGCAGAAGGTGTAGAAGT
Source organism: Falsibacillus albus (assembly GCF_003668575.1). Taxonomy (NCBI): domain Bacteria; kingdom Bacillati; phylum Bacillota; class Bacilli; order Caryophanales; family Bacillaceae; genus Falsibacillus; species Falsibacillus albus. Next base: position 206,737 of record NZ_RCVZ01000006.1, read on the forward strand.
GGAATATAACAAGCGAGATTTCACGTATAAGATCGTTAAAGCTTTCGCAGTGGTCGATATCGGGAAGGTGCTGAATGAAAAGGCGGCCATGGGCCAGTTGATGGGAGCGATGAGTATGGGGCTTGCTTTTGGAGGCAGGGAAACCTTTGTGTTCGATGAATTAGGCAGAATTCTCAACCCCCAGCTTCGAACGTACCGTCCGCTTCGATATGGAGAACATCCTGAATATCACGTTGAATTTGTCGAGACGCCGCAGATTGATGCGCCATACGGAGCCAGAGGGGCAGGAGAGCACGGAATATTGGGAATGCCTGCCGCGTTAGGCAATGCCCTGTCCCTTGCGGCCGGAGTACAAGTCAATCAACTTCCACTCATTCCTGAAACCATCTGGAGAGCCAAAAAGGGGGAGTCGTAAAATGCTGACGTTCCCTTTTGACTATTTCCGGCCAATAACGGTATCGGAGGCACTGCAAACAGCAGAATCGATCAATCGAAAGGGTGCTAAAGCGCTGTATTATGGTGGAGGAACTGAAATCCTCACTCTTGGACGATTGGGTATGTATTATGCGGATGCCATGATCGATATTAAAAACATCCCTCTTTGTAAGGTTTATCAATCGGATGATGAATTTTTATATATCGGTTCCGCGCTTACATTGATGGAAATTGACCAGCAAGCCTTTTTCCCTCTTTTAAGAGATACTGTAAAGGAGATTGCGGATCATACATCTCGTAATAAAATTACAATCGGAGGGAATATCTGTGGGAAGATATTTTATAGAGAGGCAGTGCTCCCTTTATTGTTGACAGACAGCCTTGTCCTGATTGCAAGTCCCGGTGAACAGGAAATGAAGTATGTGAACATTCATGACATTTTCAATCAGGAGATTCAACTTGCACGAGAAGGATTCATCATTTTATTTTCGATTCCAAAAAAGTTCATCACAATGCCCTATCACGCGGTAAAAAAGAGACAGCAGTGGGATACTGGCTATCCTTTGATCACACTGAATGGGATGAGGGTGGATGATGAAATCAGGGTTGCGGTAAGCGGATTATGTCCATTTCCATTTCGGTCATTGGAAATGGAGAAGAAGTTAAACATGTTTGGTGCATCTATTGAACATAAAGTGACTTCAGCGATGAATGAGCTTCCCGATCAGATATTGGATGACCAAGAAGGATCTAGCGAATATCGATTGTTTGTGTTTAAAAATATGCTTCTGGATATGCTTAAGACAATCGGGGGTGGTTTGGCATGAGGTCTTCAGGCGAATATAAAGTCGCGTTAACGATCAATAATGAGGAGCGGCGAATTACTGTTTCATCTTCAGAAAGCTTATTGAACATGATCAGGACCAAATTCGGACTGACAGGTGCAAAGCCAGGGTGCTTGAACGGGGATTGCGGAGCGTGTACGGTAATGGTGGATCAGGATCCGATCAAGTCGTGCATGATGTTGGCAGTTGAAGCAGAAGGAAAATGCATCACAACTATAGAAGGTTTGAGCCATGATCCAATTCAAGAAGCATTCATCGATCATTTCGCATTCCAATGTGGATATTGCACACCGGGCTTTATCATGAATATCCGCGCAATGTTATTGAATCACCCGGATGCAGATCCCTGCATCATTAAGGAATGGCTAGGGTCTAATATTTGCCGTTGTACAGGTTACAAAGAAATTGAAGAAGCGGTTAAATCGGTATTGGGGAATTCGGTTGGATAAATACTTATGGAAACCCCCAGATGGAAAAATTAGAAAAATCCTTTACAAAGAATTGTAATTTATATATGATGAAACCATACCTCTTAATACTAGGTAGGTGATAATCATGTTTAATCGAGAATTGGTCAAAGGCAGTACATCCATCATCCTTTTACAGCTATTGAATGAGAAGGATATGTATGGATATGAATTGGTCAAAGAAATGAATATGAGAAGCGACAATCATCTTCAGATGAAGGAAGGAACTCTCTATCCAGCTCTGCACAAGCTTGAAAAACAGGAGTATATCCAATGCTACTGGCAGGAGCAGGAAAAGGGACCAGCCAGGAAATACTATCGCATTACAGATGAAGGAAAAGTGATCCTCAATGAAAAAACGAAGGAATGGGATCAATTTGTCAAGGTCATGAACAAGGTCATCAGGAGAACCGGACATGATTCAATGTAAAGATCGTTACTTAAAAGAACTAGAGAGGGAAATGGCCTTCCATCCTGATAAAAATAACATACTGTCTGAATATGAGGTTCATGTTCAAGAGCTTTTGGATGAACTTTTAAAAGAAGGGATACCTGAAGTTGAATGGGAATTTTATTTATCTGATCGGATTGGCTATCCAAAGGAAATTGCAGTTCTTTGGCAGCAAGAACAGTCCATTACACCAAGGAAAACACAATGGATTTTTATGTTCATTAACCTTTGCTTATTTTTAGGGGGAAGCGGATTGACATTCTTGTACAATTGGCTTCATTGGACGTGGATTGATCAAATATGGTCCGGTATGACCAGTGTGACTTCTGTCATCATGTTGGTTTATTCACTATTTTGGGTTCTCCTCGGATATGAGATTGGAAAAGAATTCGGTCATGGAGGCAAACGGCTATTAATCCGGACTTTTATTTTTACGCTGCTTCCCAACTTGGTATTAATGTCATTGACTGTTTTTCGGTTTATTCCGTATAAATGGTTCGAACCATTGTTGGATGGACCATTTATCCTGTTGTGCATCGTGATAACTTTATGCCTGTATCCCATAAGCTGGGCAGGCTACTGCTGGGGAAAGAGAATTTCTGTCTAGCAGTCTTTTTTTTCGATATATACATAGAATAACTATGTACATAGATAAACTATGTTATAAGGAGTGAATATAGATATGACTGAACACGTGATTATGAAGAGTAAAATGGCAATTGCAGCAAGCTTGCTGATGGGGGTATTATACGAAATCGCATTTTTTCATGGTAAGATCGGAATTTCCTATCTTCTTTTTGTATCTGTTTTTTATCTAGTGTTTTTTACTTTGAACCGCAAAAAACTTTTTACCCATAAACGAATGGGGATGTTAATATTGTTTTGTATTTGGTGCTTATCATTAGGATATTTTCTTTACACCAATCCCGTCTTTTATGGATTGAATTTGCTGCTGATCCCTGCATTAATGATTTCCCATATTGTGTTAATCTCACGCGAATCAAGAATTGAATGGCAGCATTGGTCTTTTATTGGAGTGGTGATCGGCAAAATTTTTGGATCCATTGCATTCAGTGCATGCAGTGTACGAAAACTGAGCCAATATATGAAATCAAATGTTCATCATCGGTCCTACAAAGTGCTGGCAAAAATTATTGCGGGACTATTGATTTCCATTCCAATATTAGTTCTCGTTACCACTTTGTTAAGTTCTGCGGATGAAAAATTCAGTGAAATCATCAAAATGATGCCAAATACATTTGGGGATTTCAATATTGTTGAGTACGGATTCAGAACGGTAATCGCTTTTGGATTCGCCTTTATATTGTTTGGTTTTTTACATGTCATTCATCAAAAAAGTTCACTGGAGCAGCTTTCTGCAAAAACTGATAATATGTTTTCGATAGATGCAATCATCTCGCTTATCGTCCTGTTCTCGATCAATGGGATGTACCTTTTGTTTATATTCGTTCAATTTAAGTATTTCTTCAGTGGGACGCTTCAAAGCGATTATACTTATGCAGAATATGCACGACGCGGGTTTTTCGAGTTGGTATTTGTCACAATTGTGAACTTGACACTGTTGAATACCATTCTATCGTTTACGGTATACCGAAAAAGTCTTTTGAAATATTTATTAAAGGGATTGTTGTCGCTCCTTGTTGTTTCCAGCGGGATCATCCTTTGTTCCGCATTTCTTCGTCTATCGCTTTATGAGGATGCTTACGGCTACACGTTTTTAAGGATGGCCGTGCATGCATTCATGGTGTTCTTGTTCATTGTATTTGCCTATACATTAACCCGCGTTTGGATTGACCGGCTTTCATTGATGAGGTTTTATATTATCACCGGGCTCCTCTTTTACTCGATCATGAATATGATCAATATTGAAAGTATCGTCGTTTCCAAAAATATTGAACGGTTCGAGAGCACAGGAAAAATAGATCTACAATACTTAAGTCAAACGGATGAGGGAATAGAAGCCATGATTCAGTTATATCAAAAGAGTCCGAATGACCCTCAGTTAAAAAAGATCCTGTCGGAGAAAAAACAAGCTGTAATCAACTCTGAACAACCATGGCAATCCTATAACATCCAATCCGAAAGAACAAAAAAACAACTCACCAGCCTCCGTCTAAAATAACGGCCCTGTACCAAGGTGCCTGGCACCAAAGTGCAGGGGTGGTTTGAAATCGGTGCTGCTGGTATATTGTTAGTAGAATGGATGAAAGGGTGGTGTGCGCAATGTGGAAGGAGTTTTTGTCAAGCATCGGGATTGGGAATATGAAAGTGGATACGATCGTTCGTAATCCAAGACTGAGTAGGAAGGATAGAATCGAAGGGGAAATTGTGATTTACGGGGGGAATATCGTTCAAAAGGTGGATGCCATTCTGCTTTCGTTGTTATACAGATATGAGGAAATCAAAGAAGACAGTGATTTTACCCAACATGAAAGAGAAATCATGGAGAAAAGCATAAGTGATATTGGCAAAATCAAGCCGAAAGAAACGAAGCGCATTCCTTTTGAAATCGCCTTGGAAAGTGATCATCCTCTCACACATGGATCATCTGAAACCGTGTTAAGAACGATTTTATTAATCCCTAATTCCATCAACCCTCAGGATGAAGACACGATAGTCGTAGTGGAATAAATTTGAAAAACAAGTAAAAAATGATTGCAAAAAGAGTCATTAAGTGTAAAAATACACTTAATGACTCTTTTGTTATTAGGAGTGGTGTGGTGAGAAGGAAATCGATAATCATTTGCATAATCATTCTATTGTACATAGCAGCATTTTTCGTTTCAAATAAGCAGCATAAAAATCCCGGTGATGTAATGGAGGATGTCAGCCATCTTATGCCAGTCAAAGTTCATCAAATCATTCCAGGCAGGGAAGAACAGGGTATGATCGATGTTATCGAGGAAGCGAATGAAAAGGGTTTAAAGGTTTCGATTGCGGGAAAGAGGCACAGTCAAGGAGGGCATACCTATTATCCTGGAGCTGTCGTCCTGGATATGAAACCATATAATAAAATCCTTCACATCGATCGAGTGAGCAAAACAATAACGGTCCAAAGTGGCGCAACCTGGGATGATGTTCAAAAAGCTATAAATCCATATGGCTTTTCGGTCAAAGTCATGCAGTCTCAAAATATTTTTACGATCGGGGGTTCATTGTCGGTGAATGCACATGGGAGGGATATACGAAACGGATCATTGATTGACACTGTTCAATCATTCCGATTACTGACAGCAAATGGAAAAGTCATCAATGTTTCTCGAACCGAAAACAGCGAATATTTCCCATTGGTGATCGGCGGCTATGGACTTTTTGGTGTGATATTGGATGCTACCCTGAAATTGACAGATGATTCATTATATACATATCGTACAACCGCGATGAATTATAAGGAATATCCGGATTTTTTCAAAAACAAGGTTTTGCACGATCCGAAGGCAGAAATGCACATTGCCCGGATATCGACAGAGCCGGATACATTTTTAACGGATATGTACGCAATAGACTATTTAAGAGCGGATGATCAGTCTAAATTTAATGATTATACAAAATTGAAAGAAGATGAAGGGACGTTTGTGACCAAATTTATGCTTGGACTATCCAGGGATTTTGACTGGGGAAAGACATTGTTATGGAAAAGTCAAAAGAGGTATTTTGAGTCATTGGATGGACAGTATATCACAAGGAATAATGCTATGCGATCTGAATCGAAGTTCTTGGAATATGAAAATAGTGATGATACGGATATTTTACAAGAATACTATGTTCCTGTGGATCAGTTCGTCCCTTATATCGATGATCTTCGTGAAACCTTGAAGGGTGAGGACCTGAACCTTATGAATATCACGATCCGCTATGTGGAAAAAAATAATGCCGCAGCGTTATCTTATGCCAAGGAAGATATGTTTGCCTTCGTTCTGTTGATCAATCAGAAAAAGTCATCTGAAGGGATAATGAAAACACAAAAGATCATCCGAAAAATGATCGATGTGACACTGAATCATGATGGGAGTTATTATTTGCCGTATTATGCATACCCGACCAAGGCGCAAATGAAGGCAGCCTATCCAAAAGCAGATGATTTTTTTGAGTCGAAAAGGAAGCTGGATCCATCAGAGCGTTTCATGAATGAGTTTTATGAGGAATATGGCCAATGATCAGATGGTTTATTGTTTCTCAAAGTCTGTCGCTTATGGCATCAAGTGTTGCGTTTCCCTTCTATCTCTTATTTATTAAAAATATCGGATCCAATTTTTCCAGTTTTGGCATAGCATACGGTCTTTTCACACTTAGTTCGGCATTGGTTCATCGATTGGCCGGTCGTGCAGTGGATGCTTTCGGAAGCAAGCTGCTTTTGGGGTTCCATGCCGTTGGGATGTCATTGATTTTCTTGTTCATTCCCAATATTATAAGCTTGCACGAAGTTTATTTTTTCCAGTTTTTGCTTGGCCTTCTAGGGTCTCTTCAAAAGAATGGAGAAAAATCCTATATTGCTAAAATGAGTGAAGGCTCGAATCAAGGTAGGATCATTGGAAACTATCATTTCTGGACATCCATCTATTCCGCACTTGCCGTCATGGGGTGCGGCATGCTGATTGACTATTTTACCATTCATGTGATTTTTTACATTTGCTCTTTGTTTTATTTTTGCAGTGGACTGACTCTTCTTTGTATGAAAGAGTCAAACATAAAAAAGTCATTAAAACGCCGAACTGGCTCTTCAATTTGGATGAAAAGCGGCTTGGACTGAATTGTGCTTGATGAATGAACATACGTTCAATACGATTTCACTCAACTCACAATCCAGTGTTGCTACATGGTAGGATTTCTCAAGGCTGATGATCCTTTTCTCCTTTGATTTAATCGCTTCCCAAATAACATCCGTATTTTCATGCGGTACAACATGGTCATTATACGATTTTATCAGAAGCGCAGGACAATTGATCTTCGTAAGCTGATCTTTCGTCTCATCAATTAGCTTCAGGAGTTCTTTGATTGCGCTGATCGGAACATGATCATAGGTGATTTCTTCAAAGATGGGATGACGGATATCGGGCGTTTGTTCCCGAATGTAAGTTGGAATTTCTTGGTGGCGGAAGCATTCATAGCCCGGCACTGATAATGCTGCATTGATGGTGATTATCCCTTGCACAGCAAATCCCTTTGCTGCAAGGTTCAATGCAAGGATCGCCCCCATCGACTGCCCGGCAATAAATATCGATTGACAGCTGTGTTTCAAGAAATGAAATGCTTGAACTAAATCATTGAACCAATCATGATGGGTACATTGGTGCAAATCAGCTTCACAAGTACCGTGCCCTTTTAGGCGGGGGGCCAATACTGTGCATCCTGTAAGTTCATGAATTTGACGGCTGAACTCTACGACACTTTGTGGTGTGCCCATAAATCCATGGCATACTAAAATGCCAATATGGCTGCCCTTTAGGAAGATCGTTTCTGCACCTTCAATGACTGAATATCTTGTTGGACTCATTCATTCTCACCAAACTTTCTAAAAAATTTAAACCAAAATGATTCAACAGCAGGAAATAGTCTCTCATGGACTTGCGAAATTAATAATAGAGGGAATGCTCAAGACAGCTAAAGAAAAATAAAAAAACCTTTTTGCATTTGAGCAAAAAGGGAAGCAACATAATAGCTTTATCACCCAAAGCAAATGCTTTGCTGGTAGGAGCACCTTGCATGAAAAGCAGGTTGCTGTGAAGTCGTCGAGCCAGTACTCTCGTTCACTCTTGATAAATGAATATGAAATTGAATAGTTTCAATGTATTATATGATATTAATTCCGATTAAGTCAATAGGAATAATTATTTTTAATGATGGCGAAATGAGCAAGCGTCTAAAAATTAAAGCTAGGTGTTGAGATTAGTACGTTTTAAGCTGTTGATTGGAGTGCAAGACGAAGACTCCGGCGGGATTAGCGGGATAGGGGACCCCCCTCAGAAAGCGAGGAGAGGTTGGGCGGATGTTCAATTAAGTTCGGCACTTCCTCGAAAAATGCCAGTCATTTTTCTTCGTGTGATGTGTCGCTGTCGAAGAATTCCTTGTCCTGTGCCAACATCGAAGGACCTCTCTTCGTGTGTGGCCCGCGGAAAGCGAAGACTTGCACGGAAATCAACAGCGGTGTTTAACAGAACAAAAAAAGTCGATGATCCTCGTGGAAATCCTGGGATAATCGACCTTTATGCTTCATCTGAAATTGTTTTTCTGTTTTCGTTTTTGTCTTTCGGGTCCTTAAATCTGCCAAAGCATATAAACCCCGATGCATTTCCGGATTTTGTTTTCCTTCGCGGATCAACTTATCTCGTTTTTTTCGCGCATTGCTTTTCGCCATGATAGCACTCTCCTTGTTATTCTTTGTACAACATGATGATAGAGTTATTTCTAGTTTTTGTAAAGGGATTTTCGCCTATTTGTCGAAATGGATATTGGAAAGGTGGTACTTATATGAGCGACAAAATCCAACAGGACATATTAAATGAATTGAAATCAATCAATAGCAGACTTGAAGCGTTAGAAAAAGAGTCATATCATCATCAAAACGAATCCTTTACTTCAGGATTTTTCGATGCATTGAAATCATTGGCATTTGGAGCATTTGTTGTTGGCCCAGCCATAGCAATCGTGATGGGCCTTGGGGTACTCTTTGTGCATTTCCTTAACCATATTATCTGAATTCGCCAATGTTGATCTAATAAAAATTCAATACTGGCTTGCCAACAAAGAGAATAGGGGGGAGAGCTATTCTCCCTGAAAGCTTGGATCGCATGCGGTTCGACATTAAGAAATATCAACCTTCCAGTTGTTTTTTCAACTTTCGATAATCAGATTTGACAGAAGATGAAACCATAAGCTTCAGAAGTGGTTCAGAAATCCGAAAAAATCTGCGTGCATCGCCTTGAACGATTGCAAAAACTCTTGTACCAGAAGAAGATGGTTCTACATATCGAGTGACTTGGATCGGAAATGAACTGGAGATGCTTTCAATTTTTATTTTTTGATCCTCCATAAATTCAGTGACCTTAAAAGTGGTGATGATCCGTTTCCCGAGAAACTTTGCAGTCTGTTCATAGGTCGACCCTATCTCAATCGGTCCAGGAGTTGTAAATTTAGCCTTAACCATGCCTCCCTGCCATTTCGGGTTGTTCTCAAAGTTAGCGATATAGCGGAATACCTCGTGTGGAGGCCGCTCTATATAATTGTTGACCTCGATTTTGATCATCTTGTTTTCCCCTCTTCGACAAACTCTTTTAAGAAAGTACCCAGCAATTCCTTCCATCCTTCTTCATGGGCTTGATGCCATTCAGGATCCAATAATCCGGAAGCTTGATGAGAAAGCTTAAGGAGTGTTAAGTTTCCATATGTTTCTAGTCTATAGCCATAGGCGCTTATAACAGCTCCTTGCATACCCAATAATCCCTCAAGTCTGATTTCATTATTAGGGTCAAAATAGGTGATAGTTCCCCACAGGGCTGCATTTCCACCCTTTCCTTTTTCAATGAATTTTCCCCCTGCTTTTGGATCGATTGACAAATTGGATTCAGCGCCGCACAGTCTATAGGCCCACCATTTATCAATATGCCGGGTCAATGAATCAAAAACAATGTCCTTAGGTGCATTGATTTCAACCTCTTGTTCAATTTGAAATGTTCCGTGCTTCAATCCTGTACTTTCGTTCATATCCATCATACTCCCTTCCAAAGTGTCTTTTAATGTCAACAGTGACAATGCATTTTTTCCTTGGTATTGACTGACCCATCTCTCATATAACGCTTGAAGGGGGACGGCATTCAAATAATTCAATCTTGTCCGGCCTTTGCGTCGAATGAGCAATAGTTTAGCCTCTTCCAATATGGACAGATGTTTCATGACAGCATACCTAGAGACTTCTGGAAAGTGATCGGTTAATTCACCAGTCGTCTTTGGACCGTCTTTTAATAAATCGAGAATTTGTCTCCTAGTTTCATGGCTGAGCGCCTTGAAAACATCATCCAGACCATTGTTAAACATTCACATCATCCTTGCAAAACATGTTACGTATAGGTAACATGTTTGTTATGTGACTATATAGTAACATGATAAAAATAATTTGTACAACATAAAAAACTGCCACGTTGATATGTGATGACACACGTCAAGGGCAGTTGAAAAAATGGTTTATCTTCCTATGGTAAAATAGAAAACCGCGATCAATCCGTAAAAAGAAAGTACAGATAGTATCGTCAACATCCAAAGATGAGAATCCTTCACCACTTCCACCTCCTATATCATTTCTTAATGGAAGTAGAGTAGATGAAGTACGCCGATTGATAGATGACAGGCAATAATTTTTCCTTTTGTTTAATTAAGCTGGTCGTCGAATGCAAAAATAGTTTTATGGATGGGCAAATGACCAGACTAATCAAAATGAATGATAAAAATGAAATGGGTGTATAGAATAATTTTACCTTTGGAGTGTGATCGATGGCGATAGTATAGGCAGAATCATTTAATTCTTGAATAGTCAGGGGCTGTCCTGAGTTTTTGCCATGAATGAAAGGGTATATTGTAAGGGTCTGAAGCAAAAGGATGGAAATGAAAAACCATTGGAGCTTTTTATAGACGGCCATGGAATTATTTCCTTTCAAAAATATTAATCTTATCATAATCGAGCCGCCTGGATTTGTATAGAACAAATTACAGCGATCTAGATTTCTATTGAGTAGAGTTGCTTTTTTTTAGTATAATACGTTTATATTTGCATATAAAACTAATAAAAATGAAGTAAAGGGGAAACTATGAAAGAGTTTATCTTATCTGTTTTAAATACCTTGTCGGATCTTGGTTACTTCGGAATCGCGCTGGGTTTGATGATTGAAGTCATTCCGAGTGAGTTCGTCTTGGGATACGGCGGTTATCTCATTTCCATTGAGAAAATCAATTTTATTGGAGCTGTCATCGCGGGCACCATCGGAGGCACGATTGCACAATTGTTCCTATATTGGCTCGGATCATATGGAGGAAGACCTTTTTTGGAGAAATACGGAAAATTTCTTTTGATCAATAAACATCATATTGATGTATCAGAGAATTGGTTTGAAAAATATGGGCCGGGTGTCATTTTCAGCGCACGATTCATTCCAGTTGTTAGACATGCCATTTCCATACCGGCAGGAATTGCCAAGATGTCCTTTCGGAAGTTTACATTATATACAGTTGCTGCCATCATTCCATGGACGATATTTTTCTTGTATTTAGGAATGGTCCTTGGGGACAATTGGATGCAAATCAAAGAAAAGGCTCATCCGTATGTGCTGCCTTCCATCATTGTGGCATTGATTATCGGCATCATTTATTTTTCCGTTAAGGGAATGCAAAAGAAAAATAGATAATTGCCTGAAAAGATTGTCCTGTTTGTGCATTGCACGCTAAAAAGGGACAATCTTTTTTAGTTTGAAACAGCGAAGTGTAAAGTTCGTTTTTTTCTGATAAAAAGGGAGAGTGCAAAATTGACGGCTAAATTGCCTTATATACAGATCATTATCGGCGCATCTTTGTGGGGGATCATCGGGATATTTGTGAATAATCTTTATACATATGGATATACACCTATGCAAGTGGTGGCAATTAGGGTGTCAGCAGCTGCACTCATACTTGTCGGGTTCGCGTTATTCAAAAATCATCGCATTCCAAAGATTTCCCTTTCCGATGTCAAATATTTTGTCGGGACAGGGATCCTTAGCATCGTATTTTTTAATTGGTGCCTTTTTTTCACCATAAAGGAATCAGGCTTGACGGTTGCAGCCGTACTTTTATACACAGCGCCTGCATTTGTTATGCTGTTATCAGCGATTCTATTTCAAGAGAGGATAACTCCTTCCAAGATGATTGCACTCCTTACATCTATTATGGGATGTTCATTTGTCGTTGGATTGCTGCCCGGCTTTGACGCAGATATTACGATGGTCGGCTTTCTTTCAGGCATAGGGGCGGGGGTAGGGTATGCTCTATATAGCATTTTCGGAAAATTCGCCCTTCTGAAGTACGATTCATTTACAGTAACCTTCTACACATTTCTTTTCGCGGCCGTTTTCATGCTTCCAATCAGCAAGCTATGGGAAAAAGGAGATGTGCTCACCAATCCCGGGGCTGTTATTAATATTTGTTGTCTTGGACTCCTGTCTACAGTCCTGGCATATATTTTCTATACAAAAGGACTTGAGACGGTGGAATCAAGCAGGGCGTCAATTATGGCAACAATTGAACCAGTCATTGCTGTATTGGCGGGTGTTATCTTTTTTAAAGAAACGCTCACAATTTGGCAAACTGCAGGAGTATTTTTGATTATTTTCTCTGTTATCATCATTCAGGATAAAAAGGAAATAGAGGAATTAAGAGAGAGTCAATTTCATTCGTAAGGGGCCGCAGGAATCATCTGCGGTCTCTTTTCTTTTGGATCTATTCGTCAAAGGCGAATACAAATTTCTATTCCACTAGTGAAAATAATTCTCAATTATAGTTGACAATGATTCTCAATGAATCCATAATAGTAAGTGCGATTGAGAATCATTATCAAATGATGCTTCGTGATTGCGAAGGGAGGTAACTTCGATCATGAAAGATAAAATCCTGATTATCCTATGCACTTTGTTATTGTCCGCAAGTGTCTTGTTTCTGCCGGGAGGAGCTGCAGCAGCGGATAAAGGAAATGGTTTTTCTACATATTCACAAATATTGATGACAGATGCTGGAAAGAAAGATAACGAAAAGCTTCAAGAAGACTTTCGAATGTTGAAGGACAGCTGGAACAAACAAAAACTTGAAGTTAAAAATGAATCGAAATATGCATACACGATGCTCCAGTCTGGGATCGCATCCATTTCTCTCGCATTGATCGATGGGAATCACAAAAAGATAAAACGGGCAGTACGCCAATTTAACATTCTCGTAAAGGCGTATGATAGTGGTGATTTGAATGAACCTGGTCAAAATATAAAAAAGATAGATTTAGAGAGTTATCTGTCCCTGATCAAGAAAACTCAAACGGCACTCGAACATCATGATTATGTGTCGATCTCCTATGTGCAGCAGCTTCAGGAAAACTGGCTGAGTGTTGAAGGGAATGTGGTGAGCCAATCCAAAAAAGCTTATAACGATTCTGAAAAAAGGCTATTGATTATACGTTCGTATGTTGAAAAAAAAGATTACAAAAAAGCAAGCGATGTATTAGATCAAATGTCTAGAGATCTTGCGCCTTTAGCAGAACATACATATGGCATTTGGGATGCAGCGATGATACCGATTAGAGAAGGTCTGGAAGCTCTCCTTGTGATTGGTGCCTTATTGGCTATAACAGGCAGGTCGAAATCCAAGAAGGATACTCACTGGGTATTGGGCGGTGCTGCAGCAGGGCTTCTTGCCAGTGGAATCATCGGCATCATTGTCGGTTATGTATTATCATCCTCAGCATTTGGGAAGAACAATTTTCTCCTGAATGGCATATCAGGTGTACTGGCAAGTCTGATGCTTCTATATGTTACATATTGGCTCCATCGAAATTCAAATATTCAAAAGTGGAACGCATATATCAAAGGAAAAACAAAGGACGCACTAAATGGCGGAAGGAAGATGGCATTTTTCTTCATATCCTTTTTAGCGATATTGAGAGAGGGGGCTGAAACGGTCATTTTCTTGATCGGGATGATCCAGAAGATGAGTGTGCAGGACCTGTTAACGGGAATTGGAATCGGCCTTGCAATATTGTTGGTGGTTGGGACTGCCATCATTAAATGTGGTGTCAATATTCCGATTAAACCATTTTTCTTGGTTTCTAGCATCATTGTATTTTATTTATCGATAAAATTTCTTGGGACGGGAATTCATAGTCTGCAATTATCAGGATACATTCCGGTCAATACAGTGGATTATCTAATCGGGATCGATTGGCTTGGCATTTATCCAAGCTGGTACAGCAGCATCCCGCAATTAATCATGATTGTTTTCATCCTGGTGATGATCATGATCAAAAAAGGTGGCCAAAAGAAATAATAGAAAAGGAGTCTATTCATTATGAAAATTAATAAAGTGCTATCAACGGCATTCTGCCTATCCTTACTAACCGTTTCAGTATTGGGGGGATGTTCGGAGCAAAAGGAAAGTCAACCTGCTTCTGTACATCAAGAGAGCAAATCCGATGATTTGAAGAAGCAAACAAAAGAATTAAAAGATCAGCTGACAAAACTGGAGCAGTCGGTTAAAGATGAACATGTAAATGATGTGAAAAAACAAGGAAAAGCGATGAACAATCAATGGCTTTCCTTTGAAAATGAAGTAAGAAATCAATATCCCCTTCTTTATACCGATGTTGAAAAATACCTTCAGCCAATTTATATAGAGGCAACAAAAGATTCTGTTGATTTAGAAAAGGTAAAAGCTAATCTGAAACCATTGAAAAAGGCTTTGTCTAATTTGGAAAATGCGAAGGAAAATGCCGTGAAAGCTTCAACGGCTTTGGATCAAGCGGTAAAGGATTACAAAGCATATGTCCTTGATCAAACTTCGAAACTGACGGTCGCGACAAAGGAATTCACGGATGCCGTAAGAGCCAAGGATTTAACAGCTGCTAAGACTGCCTATGTATATGCCCGAGTATATTATGAACGAATCGAACCGATTGCAGAGAGTTTTGGTGACTTGGATCCGAAAATCGACGCTCGCGAAGGTGATGTCGATCAAGCTGATTGGTCAGGTTTCCATCGGCTGGAAAAAGCGATTTGGGAACGTGGAAACTTGGAAGGTACCGCTGAATATGCCGACCAGCTTGATAAAGATGTGAATGAGCTGCATGACAAAATGAAATCTGTGGAATTGAATCCTACACAAGTCGTCGCTGGATCCATGGAGCTTCTAAATGAAGCAGCCATTTCTAAAGTTACTGGTGAAGAGGAGAGATATTCACATATCGATTTAGTCGATCTTGCTGCCAATGTCGAGGGTTCCAAAGCCGTGTATCATGCCATACTCCCAGCACTGACAGCCCCAAATTCCGATCTTGCCGATAAACTCGACGAACAATTCACCAAAATGGAGAATGCTCTAAGAAACTATCAAAAAAATGATCGATACATGGCATATAATGAGCTTTCCAAAGATCAAGTGAGGGGATTGAGCCAGGAGTTGAATGTATTGTCCGAACTTATGGCACAAACGGCTGAAGTATTTCAATAAATAAGGAGTGCAAGTTTATGAACAAAGAGGCTGCAACAGAAAAAAACAAAATTTCAAGAAGGGAACTTTTGAAGTTATCTGCATTTGCAGGGGCCGGAATTGCGGTGGGAGCAAGTGGCCTTGGAACTTTTTCAATGTTTGCCGATCAACTATTCGGCAAAACGCAAAATGCCTCTGCGAATGAGATGACCGTACCCTTCTATGGAGCACACCAAGCGGGTATCATTCATCCTCAGCAAACTTATTCATATACCGCATCCTTCAATTTATTGACTGAAAGCAAGTCTGATGTAATCAAGCTTTTTAAAAAATGGACAGAAATGGCCGAGACATTTTCGAAGGGGAATTCTTATGCAAAAGGCTTCTCCAATGACTGGCTGCCTCCAAAAGATACAGGGGAAGCCAATGATCTATCTGCTGCACACTTAACAGTAACGTTCGGTTTTGGCCCGGGATTTTTTCAAAAGAATGGTCTCAGCCGATATGGCATTGGCCACTTGAAGCCTAAGCATTTAAAAAGCATTCCATCCATGCCTGGTGATGATTTTGAAGATGGCTTTACCGGCGGGGATGTTTGCATCCAAATTTGTGCCAGCATTCAGCAAGTGGCTTTTCATGCATTGCGAAACTTCATCAAGAATTCGATCGGAACGGCAGAAGTAAATTGGATGCAGGCAGGATTTTTGAATGCGTCAGAAGGAAAAACCGGCCGTAATCTATTCGGCTTCAAGGATGGTACGGCGAATTTATCTCCTAAGGATAAACCTAAACAAAACAAAATCATTTGGGCGGATGAAAAGGAGCCCTCATGGATGATTGGGGGAACCTATATGGCTGTCCGAAAAATAAGGATGTTCCTAGAAGTGTGGGACCGGTCTTCATTAAAGGACCAGGAAGACACATTCGGCAGGAAAAAAGACAGTGGTGCACCATTTGGGCAAATCCATGAAAAAGATCCTGTCTTGTTGAACAAAATGCCTGTCGATTCCCATGTTCGCCTGGCGAAGAGCACCAAACAGGAAATTTTCAGAAGGGCTTATTCCTATACAGATGGGGTCGACCCCAAAACGGGATCCATTAATGCCGGCCTTTTCTTCGTCAGCTTCCAGCAAAACCCGGATAAACAGTTCATCCCCATGCTGAAGCTGATGAGTCAAAAAGATAAATTGAACGAGTATACAAAGCATGTTGGAAGTGCGATGTTTGCCTGCCCCGGAGGCATAAAAAAGGGGGGGTACGTCGGGCAGCGCCTTTTGGAAGGGACGCTGTTCTAAATGCGAAGGCCTTAAAACGTTTCGTTTAAGGCCTTTTTTCCATTCCGTTTTTTCTTCACCCATAAGGTCATGGCCAATATAGCTGGAATCCCAAATTGAAGGGGTATATGAATGTATATGGGAACGATCGATAGCCCGATAAAGTTATGCTCGGGAAGATTGCGTGCGATCATAAAAGTTAAGAAGAAAATGACTAGAGAATATAAGTGGATGGATTGTTTAAGCATCGGTTTCTTAAACATCATGGATGTGCTTTTTGCCGCAGCAAAGGTGAATATGGCGATTTTAATGAATCCCACACATAAAAAGGCGATGACCGATAGGAATTCTACGTGCTGGATGATATTGAAAAAATTGATCATTTCGATTGCCTTGACGAGTGGATAGGTATAGACGGCTGCCATTTTTTGGCCGAGCATCGCAATGATGATTTCACTGAGGATAATGATTGTCCCGCCAGCCAGCAATACGGCAAGCACCCCTTTTGAATAAAGGCTTCTCGGCTTATTTAAATAAGGGAATACCCAAAGGAAGACAACCAATTCGCCATATGGGAATGTGATCTTAGCTGGAATGGATTGTAATAAGTGAGTATACCATTCATTAGGGAAATAGGGTCTTAAATTCATGTATGAAATTTGTGACGAAGAAACACTGAATATGATGACAAAGAACATTAATCCGAACGTAATGAAGATCAAGACTTCCGATGATCGAGCGATTGTTTCGATTCCTTTGATGCACGCATACCAGACAAGGAAAACCAAAGTAAAGCTGATCACCCAATAAGGAATATTATAGAAAAGGGTTTGGCTGATGAAATAAGTGAAGTCCTTCACCACCCTGCTGGCAATATAAACAAAATAAAGGGAATAAACAATGTTTATTGTGTTCCCCAACCATTTTCCGAAACCCTGGCAAAGCAGGCTGGACATATCCAGCGATTGATGGTTTACGCTTAAATACGTATAGCCGTAATAAATTGCGATTCCAATCATCATTGTAACCAAAATTATCAGCCACGCAAGGCCTTCATTCTCAGTGCCCAAGCCGGCCACAAGGGTGCTTCCGAGGAGAAACAGCACCATCATGGAAAAAACTTGGAAAATGGTTATGGTTTTATCATTCATGGTTTTCACCCTGCTTTATTCTAGTTTATAGGAATCACCGGCATCGGTCAGATTGACATGGACATTTACATAAACTCGGGCTTCGGGGTAGATTTCATTCCAATGTTTTTTTGCTTTTACCCATTGTGAAGGTTCATGAATATAAAGAGCTTTTCCGAAACCAATAAAATCACTTTTTTCCTCTTGGCTTTTCTTGATGAGTTTCTTGACGTTTTTCTTTATTGAGGCTGAAAACATTCCATTGTACTTTTCAATTGTTTCACCTGAAAATGACTGATGGCAGTTGCTGTCCAAGATTTGTCCTTTAATCGAAATGTTTGCCGAGAGAACTGGCTTTCCATTTTTCATGGAAGCATTTAATTTAGTCTTTGACTGGTTGATGAACATGTTGACAAAGCCCTCTCCATCATTGCATTTTGATTCATAGCTGGAACTATTCAATTTATTTTCCAGAAGGACGAGCATCTTACTTTCAGAAGGAGATAACATCCCTTTCAGTTTTGTGCCTTTAAAATAAGCCATGCCTCGGATCTCGTACAATGATGGAGGTTCAAAAGATTCCACATTGGACTGTTCGGTACCCTCGTTGGGGTCTCCATTTATGGTCATATATGGAATGGCCAATTCACGTTTCTTGTCCAACAGATCATTTTGAATGCTGTTTGGGTGGACGATATAAATATCTCCCTCGATATCCTGCTCTGTTTCAAGCATTTGAAGAAGCCGATCTGCATTGATGCTTTGAACAGGGGTGAAGGTCCTTAATATTACATTTGCTTTTACGTCTTTGGTAATGACGATCGAAAGCAAGGAGGATATATTTTTTTCCCGTATCAAGAGATGGATGATTTCTGGAAGTTTGTTTTTTTTCACCGCTTCATCCTGAATGATGATCAACTTTGTATCATCAAAAAAAAGTCGACGTGAACAGATCCGTTTAATCTTTCTTATTCCATCTAGAATGGTTTTTCCGGATTCATGGTAAACAGTCGTCGGCAACGAACCTGTATTGGTTTTTCCATTTAGAGCAGGCGAAATCACCTGAAGTGTCACATTATATTGATCTCCATCAAGGTCGATGCCAATGCCGGAAACGATGCCAATCTTTTTAATTGGTGCTCCATTGAGCGTTTTCCCTAAAGAGATGGTAATCACGATGCAGAGCAATGAAAGCCATGTATACCTTATAATCCTTTTTTTAAAGCCAGTTCCGTTACTTTTCATTCATCGGATCTTCCTTCGTATATTTTTTCTTATTATCTATGATTTGTTCCATTGGGACCCGGAGTAATGTATCTTTTTGATCGGCCAAATTAAACGGTGCCATCGGGGATAAATAAGGGACTCCAAAAGACCTCAATGAAACAAGGTGAACGACTAAGAAGATACATTGGATGATGACACCGTATAAACCTAAAAACGCAGCAACGGCTATGAATGAAAAAGACAATGCATTGGCCACTCTTCTTAAGGAATTGATCGGGACGATGCTTCTCATGATGAAGGAGGCACTTAAAACAACCAAAGTCTGAGGCTGGACTAGCTGTGCTTCCACTGCTGCCTGGCCAAGCAAAATAGCCGAAAAAACCGATACAGTGAAGACCACACCTTGCGGCAGCCGTAATGAACTTTCTGTAATGAATAAAATCAGGATCGAAAATATTAATACTTCTACCAATGTCGGAAACGGCACCAATTCCCTTTGAGCCATCATGCTCACCAATAAACTAGTCGGTAGCAGTCCAGGCTGAGCTACCACAAAGGCAATATATAGACCCGGTAGAATAATGGAAAGGAAAAATGAAAAAAATCGTAATACTCTCCTTAGTAAGATGGATTTTGTCGTTGTATAATAATCATCCGGTGATTGGATTAGTTGCATGAGCACGGTTGGCAGGGTAATCACGAATGGCGTGCCATCCACAATGATGGCAATCTTCCCGCCGATGATTTCAGCGCAAACGACATCAGGCCTGTCGGTTGAGAGTGTCAAAGGAAAGATGGATTTTGATTCACTTGTCAGCGTTTCCTCGAGATAATTGGAATCGAGGATCATCGGGATATTGATTTTTTTTAATCTGTTTTTGACTTCCTTCACGATTTCCTCATCAGCAATACCTTCGACGTAAATGAGAGAGATTTCCGTATCCATTGTCTCGTTGAATCGCTTCGTTTCAATTTTTAGCTTTGGGGATTTAATGGTTTTCCTGATCAGGCCAATATTGGATTGCAGTGATTCATTAAAGCCTACATTCGGACCTTTAAGGGTACGTTGTGCTTTTGGCTCCTCAAGGCTTTTTTCCGGCCAGCGTGATGTTCCTGTTGAAAGGGCAGTTGAAAAACCTTCGAAGAAAATGATCGTTTTCCCATCTAAAAGATCCTCGCAGATGACATTAATATTGGAAATAGATTTGACTGATTTAATCTTTAAAATACTTGTTTCAATTTGTACTAAATAATGGTCTTTAGTGTCCTTTTTTTGTATCGAGATTGTTAAGAGAGGATCGATGATTAACTGCTCAATCCTTACAGAATCGACAATTTCATCAATGAACATCAGGGCAAACGGAATGGAATCAGCGGTAACTCCTTTCCGTACATGTATATCTGAGCTATTGCATAGTGTTTTCTTTATGTTGTCTAGGTTTATGTCAATGTGGTTTTGAATCATTTCATGCTCACTGATATTTTTCATCGTTCTCAACTCGCTTATTCTTTATTAATCAGGCTCTTTCGATTAATATCCTGTGGAAGCTGCTCCATCCATCCCCTTTTGATCATCAAGCTCATTCCTTCCTTGCCGTAAGCCATGACTTCGCTCATTAATAACAAATAGTGCGCCGTTAGATCTTTTCTTGTAGAAACAGATATGGCATAGCCGATTAAATATACCCCTGTCCCTGTCGTAGTGGCGATGATGAAGGACATCAATCGTTCTGAAAAAGGCGCTGTCATGGAAGCAGTGACCTCCATGCTGATGGGGAGGGTGCCGAATGCTTCTTCTTTCCTCAAAATTCCATTGAATGCATCAATCTGTTTTTCTGCCAGCTTTTTGCCCTTAAGGAAAAAGCTCTTTACTTCCTGGTCTTTCGTAACTTGGATTAAACCGACCAATAAAATAAGGCCGATATAATTCCTTTCGATAATATAAAAAATCTCGCCAAGTTCTGCCGAATTCAGCGCTCTTTTTTCTCCAAATAAGGTTTCAAGTAGGGATTCCTGCTTTTTCATCATGATGACTTCATCAGGATATGTCATTTTGGGCGGCCGATCGTATATTCCTTTAGACAGCATTAGATTGAGTGATTTGACAAAGGTAGCTGTCGATGATTGCAAATATGACTGAAACAGTTTGACTACATCCGAACGGGCCACTTTTGTCAACGTCGTTCCGTAAAAATTGACGGTCATTTGATTCAACCGATAGACAAAGCTCAACGAGAATAGATCTGAATATAACCGAGGCGCGTTCAAATCCACATCATTATTTGAAAAACCTTTCGGCACGGGGAAGCTTTCTTCTTCGAATAATGCTTTGATTTCCTGGACACTTCTCTTGGCATTAGAAAGCGATTCTTCAACAATCGGTTTTATTTCTTCATCCTCCATATGCTGGAGGAAGTGCTGAAAAAAACAGATCATCGCACTATTCTGCATATATGTACCCCATAATCCCGTCACTTCAGGGCTGGTCAATCCAATATGTTCAGTCATCGATCATTCACCTCAAAAGAACATGTTTTCTATAGGGTTACCGAGAGGATAGTATTTATCCAAATTTGTCATATTAGAGCATTTTGAAATCAGTCTACTGTATCGGCCTATTTTTTTAAAAAAGGGATGATTTGTCCACTCCATATCCTCCACACTCACATAGGGTATAGTATCTAAAAATAAGGAGGGGAAATAATGTCGGAGCAAAATCGTAGAAGAAGAAGAGTAATTAATGCGGATCAAGTCATCATTCGCGCTAATAGAGTAATAGTGGTCGATGAACATAATTGGAACAATAATGTGATGTCTGCGCAAGACTCAGCGGATGATCGAGCAGTGGCAGCTGCACAGGCAGAAGCTGCAGCACGGGCTGCGCTAGAACGGGAAGAAGCGGAACGGGCAGCAGCTGAAGCAGAGCGAAATAAAAATCGTCATCACCGAAGAAGAAATGGCTTTTCTTGGATTTAATTGTAAGTGAATTTCCACAGCCCAAAAATTGGACAGGTATTGATCATCATGAAGGTCAATGCCTATTTTTTTTGGGCTTAAGGAAAAAGGAGAAGCATAGGATGAATTTAAAAGAGTATTTCGAATGGGCCTATTTGCAAATATTGTTTGGTTTTTTTCGATTTTTTTCTTCCTTTGATGATGATTGGAGCGGATGGTGCAAGACTCCGGAGAGACCAACGGGTCAGGTGTGGCCCATCGGAAAGCGAGCATCCTGGCGTGGAAAATAATCAACCTTCGATGAATTACAATACACTTTAAGAAAAGCTGTTTTCTCAAATAATGTTATCATTATGTGTTGCGATCAACAGCGCTTTCTAGGAAAATTGTGAAAAGAAGGATTTAGAATTTATTGCAAAGGGGAATGAACGATGAATACATACAAATCAAGAAATGAAGTGCCATCAGAAGAAAAATGGAATCTTGAAGATATATACAAAGATGTTGATGCTTGGAACAGAGACTATGAAACTGTCATAACAATGACGGGGCAACTAAAAGACTTTGATGGGAAAATCATTGACGGGCAATCCCTTTTCAAATACTTAAAGCTTGGAGAGGAAATGGGATATATTTATAAAAAGCTGTACGTCTATGCCATGCTGCAGGTGGATTTGGATACGCGTGTATCTTCCTCACACGCTCTACTGGACAGAGCAAGCCAATTGGGCCAAAAAATTAGTGGCGCCACTGCTTTTTTTATGCCTTTCTTATTGAGCCTTCCTGAACATAAGTTGGAAGAGTACATCCAGGAAGTGGAAGGGCTGGAATACTTCAAGGAAGACTTGTATGAAACATACAGGTATAAAAAGCATGTATTGAGCAAAGAGAAGGAAGAGGTCCTATCACAAATGGGCGAAGCTTTGGCTGCTCCGAAAAACATCTTTGGGATGATTAATAATGCAGACATCAAATTTGGAGAAGTGACCAAGGATGACGGAGAGAAGATAGAATTGACAAGGGGCATGTATGCCAAACTGATCGAGGATGAAGACCGCGGGAAAAGAAAAGAAGCATATAAAGCTTACTACAAACCGTATTTGGAGTCCAAAAATACCATTGCCGCGACCCTCACTGCAGCAGTGAAAAATAATGTGCTGATGGCTGGAATGCGCAATTATCCTTCTGCATTGGAAAAATCGCTGTTCGGGGATATGGTCCCGAAAGAAGTATATGAAAATTTAATTGCAGCAACAAAAGATAACCTTGACACGATGAAAGCCTATAATCGACTTAGAAAAAAGACGCTCGGTGTTGAGGAACTGCGTGCGTATGACTTAAGTGTCCCGTTGGTTCAAGGGGTAAGGCAGAATATTTCTTACGATGAAGCTTTTGCGATCATGCTGAAGAGCCTTGAGCCCCTAGGGGAAGAATATGTGAAAACATTGGCTGGATTTAAGGAAAAATGCTTCATTGATGTGCGCGAAACCCCGGGGAAGCGCTCTGGAGCCTATAACCTCGGGCTTTATGGAGTCCATCCATTCATCTTGTTGAATCACCACGATGATCTTGACAGCCTATTTACACTGACACATGAATGCGGACATGGCATGCATTCATACTATAGTTCAAAATATCAGCCGCAGATCAGCGCCGGTTATTCCATCTTCGTTGCTGAAGTTGCATCAACCGTCAATGAAGTCCTGCTCATCCGCTATTTATTAAAAACAACAGAAGATGAAAATTTACGAAAGCACCTTATAAATCATTTTATTGACAGCTTCAAAGGGACTTTCTTTACACAGGTCATGTTTTCCGAATTTGAAAAAGTAATTCATGAAAAAACAGAAGGGGGCGAACCTCTTAACACCGAGGTCTTCAATACCATTTATGAAGATATATATCGCCAATATCAAGGTGAGGATCTCGTCTTTGACGAGGAAGTAAAATTCGGCTGGTCACGCATTCCTCATTTCTACCGTCCATTTTATGTGTATAAATACGCGACAGGATATGCATCCGCGATTCATATCGCCGATAAGATTCTGGAAGGGGACCATGGAGTGAAAGAGAATTACTTGAATTTCCTGAAAAGCGGGAGCTCTGACTACCCTCTGGAACTGCTCAAAGGGGTCGGGGTGGACTTAACGAAGCCGGAAACGATTCAGAATGCTCTACGGATTTTTGGAGAATTGGTGGAGGAATTAAGGGAACTATGATAAATTGATAGACAGAAATTTTTTTTGCTGAACATTTAGTCAAATTGAGATTCAGGTGGAAAATTAATGCTTAATGAAAAGAGACTGTGGCATCGAGCGGCAGTCTCTTTGTCTTATTTAAGCTGAATACAAGGCGTTTATCAATATTAGATTTCGTGTCTACTAACAGTAATTGATAAGAACCAAAGTTTATTATTTTTCTGGAATGGTATAGGTTGCTTGGAAGTTAAATGATCCTGTGTATTCTTGGCCAAATCCAAATACTGAAACTCTTGTAATGTCATCATAAACAAATGAGATGGAAGAATGGGCCAGCACTGTTCTCGTGACATTTCCAGAAGATCTCTCAAAAATTACATTGATGCCGTCCGAACTGAAATTTTCAATGCTTCCAGCGAGAACAACCGGAATATCATTGGATTCTACATCAAAGATAATATTGGCATTTTCGTTGGAAGAACCAGCAAATGGTACACAATTGGAAAAAGTGAGCGTTTTGAACATATCCATTTTTGGCCTTGGTGGACAGCATTCGCAATCGACCCATCCCAATGGTGCTGTGCAATGATTTTTACACATGCAATTCACCCCCTTTGTACTAAGTTATGCGGCAGTTGTTTTTACGCTTGGACACTGTGCTCCATTAGGGACATTGTCCAAAAAAATAATATCCCCTTGAGGGGGATATCTTTCAGTGAATCCGTATCGTACCACTTTGAGCGCCGACATTGATTTTGTACTTTCCAGATCCTTGTATGCCTTTTATTAGATTTTTGCTGCTTGTTTTTCTTTTAAGCGGCAAATCACAAGATATACGTCCGCTTCCCACTTTTCCCAAAAATGAAAAGTCCGCATTTTCGGGAAGGTAAAGATTAATGTTTCCAGAATTTGCATTGGTTTTGATGTTGCCTGTTAATTGATCAATTTGAGCATTAAAATTACCGGAAGAAAGAGATGAATCCAATCCCCCCACATAATGTTTGAGTACGAGGTTTCCAGAAGTCATCTGAAACCAGCCGTGATTGGTCGTCATTTTTTCAATGTTTACATTTCCAGATGAGCCTTCAAGATGAAAAGAGGCTGTTTGAATACTGCGAAGGTGAATATTTCCGGAACGGATGTTAAGTCGAAAATCTCTCAGCTTGAAGGATGGGGTTGAGGAATTGAATTCCAAATTGCCGGAGCCAAGGTCAACTGTTAAGTCTGATTGATATTCCTTAGGAATGTAAACCGTCAGTTCCTTTTTGTTGAATAAGGAAAACCCATTCCACCATTTTTGTTTGACAGTCACATTGACTGTATTGCCATTATTTTCGACTTTGACATTTCCATTTCCCTTCAAGGTTGCGCTCACTTTATCTCGATTTCCTGGAACAATGATGGTATTGACGCCTGAAACATTTAGGTGAACGAGATCGATACTGCTGATGGTGGCTGCCGCGGATTTTTCTTTGCCGAAAGGAAGCCATGAATAATGGTAGGGATTAACGATCACGATATAGCCGGCAATCACAATCAATAGAAATACAAAAAAGTTTTTCATATATATTCCTGCTTTCCGAGTGTTTTTTGACTACCTTTATTTTACTAAGACATTGGGAACCTAGGAATTGTTCGCTGGCTCTATTTTATTGTAGGTCTCGAGGCGTATCAGTTTTGGAATGCCGTGTACAGCTCAAAAGTTTTCTATAATTAGTATGTTTCCAGCGGGGCCCTGATGCATGTAGGGGAGGAGAGAGATGAGTCTGAAGGTAACCAGAACAGGGATCTGATGCCCGTCGGGGAGGGAAATGAGCACGGAAGGTAATCAGAACGAGGATCTGCTGCCCGTCGGGGAGAGAAATGAGTCCTGACGGTCACCAAAACGAGGATCTGCTGCCCGTTGGAGATCCAAATGGGTACTGGCGGTCATCAGAACAGAGATCTGAAGCCCGACGGAGAGCGAAAAGGGTCCTGACGGTCACCAGAACAGGGATCTGATGCCCGTCTGGGAGAGAAATGAGTACTGACGGTAACCAGAACGAGGACCTGCTGCCCGTTGGAGATCCAAATGGGTACTGGCGGTCATCAGAACAGAGATCTGATGCCCGTCGGGGAGCGAAATGAGCACGGAAGGTAATCAGAATGGGGATCTGATGCCCGTCGGGGAGGGAAATGAGCACGGAAGGTAATCAGAATGGAGATCTGATGCCCGTCGGGGAGAGAAATGAGTACTGGCGGTAACCAGAACGAGGACCTGATGCCCGACGGAGAGCGAAATGAGCACGGAAGGTAATCAGAATGGAGATCTGATGCCCGTCGGGGAGGGAAATGAGCACGGAAGGTAATCAGAATGGAGATCTGATGCCCGACGGAGAGCGAAATAGATACTGACGGTCACCAAAACGAGGATCTGCTGCCCGTTGGAAATCCAAATGGGTACTGGCGGTCAT